>JBBRGY010000050.1:0-11806 GCA_038223495.1 Burkholderiales bacterium
GCCGGGCCGATGTTCTTTTGCGCTCCAGCGTAGATCAAGCCGCATGCGGAAACGTCCATCGATCGCGACAAAAAATGTGACGACGCATCGACCACCAGCGGGCTCAGCAAATTGCCCGGCAACACATGAATTTCGTTGCCGTAAACGGTTTCGTTCGAGCAAATGTAGGTATAGCTTGACGGCGAAAGGCCCGTATTTACCGGGGCTAAACCATCATTTTCCTGATATGTCGACTTCCATTCCTTTACAGCCGGAACCCTAGTGTAGAAGTCGTTTTCGCTAGAAGCCAATACGTTTACAGCGCCAAATTTTGACGCTTCACCCGCTGCGCTCTTCGACCATCCGCCCGAAACCAAATAATCCGCCGTTTCTCCTGCACGCAACAAATTCATGGGCACCGCGGCAAATTGTCCCCACGCGCCTCCCTGCATGAAAATCACTTTGTAGTTCGCCGGAATCGCAAGTAGTTCGCGCAAATCAGCCTCTGCCTCGGCGATCAATTCTTCGAAAGCCTTGCCACGATGCGACACCTCCATGACGCTTGCGCCCTGCCCTACTCCGTGCCAATGCCATTCTGGCAAGTCAGCGTGGATTTGCTCGATCACCTCAGGCGGAAGCATCGCCGGACCGGGAGAAAAATTGAAAGAGGAAGACATGGTTCGTTCAGTACAAGTGGATTGATTTGCCGCTATTCCATCATGAATCGGCAGCTGAGCTATGTGCGACATGTAGTGCATAGACACATCGACAACCCATCACGCCGGAAATTCCGACTCACGGTTCCTAGTCGGCGCAGCTCGTGATATGGTTGTTTTCAACGTGGCGGTCCGAGCATATTGGAATGCCGACGTGGGCAGTCACCACCATCCGGTTCGTGGCGCTCTTAATAAGATCAGATGACGGGTGAACGCGATGACCGGTACTTCTGTTGGCAATGTGCTAGATGCGCCGACGCACGCTTGGCGAGTGTTGATCGTTGACGACGAGCCTGACGTCCACGAAGTTACCAACATGATCTTCAAGCGTTTCCAGCTCGATGGCCGTCCGCTGGAAATGCTGCACGCGTACACCGGCGCGCAGGCGCGCGAGCTGCTGCAAGACAATCCCGATATTGCATTGATGTTGCTCGACGTTGTGATGGAGACCGAACGCAGCGGCCTTGATCTCGTGCGCTGGTGCCGCGAAGAGCTGGGAAACCGGTTTGTGCGCATCGTGCTTCGAACCGGGCAACCGGGCCAGGCACCGGAGCAGCAGGTCATCGTTGACTATGACATCAACGACTATCGCGAAAAAACCGAGCTGGATCGCAAGCGTTTTTTTACGGTGATGATCACTGCGTTGCGTGGCTATCGCGACATCATGGCCGTTGAGCAGGCGCGCCAGATTCAGACGCGCTACCGCCAAGGCTTGGAACGAGTTCTGGATGCCACCAACAGTCTGTTTGAACAACGTCGGCTCAGCGATTTTGCCGGCGGCTTGCTGCAACAGATCATGGCGATCCTGCGCCTTAGCGAAAAAGGAGTACTCGTCCAGGCCAGAGGCGTCAGCGGCATACACAGCGGTCAGGAATTTCAAATGCTCGCCAGCCATCCCGGGGAAAACGCGGGCAGCCCACTCGACACTGATTTAACGGACGCGCTATCACGCGCGATGGTCACAAAGGCCTCGGGGCTCGACGGCAATATTTTCGTCGGGTACTACCCTAGCCGCACGACCAAAGTCACCTTGCTGGCGCTCAAAGGCGCGGGCAATATCGATGACTTCGACATGCAACTGCTTCAGGTTTTTTCTTCCGGCATCGCAATCGCTTTTGACAATATTCTGCTCAATCAAGAGGTGCTGGATACGCAGGGCGAGTTGATCAACCGCATGGGCGACGCCGTGGAGTCACGCTCCGCAGAGGCGGGATCGCATGTCAAACGCATCGCCGAGTTGAGCCACATTCTGGGTATCGCCTGTGGACTGTCGGCTGAAGACGCAGACATCCTGCGCCGCGCCGCGCCGATGCACGACATCGGAAAGATTGCCACACCCGATGCGGTGCTACTTAAGGCAGGCCAATTGACGCCAGAAGAATGGGTCGTCATGAAGCGGCACCCATCGCTTGGCCACTCCATCCTGGACGGCTCCAAGCGGCCTGTCATCGCTGCTGCCGCCACCATTGCCCATCAACATCACGAAAAGATAGACGGCAGCGGCTATCCGCAAGGTTTGTCCGGCGATCAGATTCACCTCTATGCGCGCATTATCGCGGTTGCCGACGTGTTCGATGCTTTAAGCCATGCCCGTTGCTATAAACCCGCGTGGCCCATGGACGACGTGCTGGCGTACTTGCGAGAGGCCAGTGGCACGCATCTTGACGCGAATATCGTGAGGCTCTTGATGGAAAACCTCGACGACATTCTGGCGATCAACGCGCGTTACTCGGAGTAGGACGCATCAAGTTCAAGAGGAACGTCAATGGCCGCACCCGACTCCTTCACTGAGCGGTATTCGCTTTCCGACGATTCGATAGAGTTTGCCCACCGGCTGCATCTGCTTTTCATCTGCTCATGCGCGGTCGCCGTGATGCTTGGCGGCTTTCTTGCATTCGAATATTTCGCGATTCGATCGTTGACGCTTGAACGAGCGGTCGGATTCGGTTTTACCGCCATTTCCGCGGCGACGGGATACTTGTTGTACCGGCTGCGTCGTCCGGTCAGCGGATGGAATGTGCTGGTGATGATGCTATTCGGCTCGGTGACTACCTTCGCCTACATCAACGGCGGCATGAATGCGCCGTCCATCATGTTTTACTTTCCAATGGTTGCGGCTGTCGCAGTGGTGTTGGGCAGAGGTGCCGCCGTTGTTTTCGGCACTGTTTGCGTGGTGGCGTTGGGTGTGTTTGCCTGGGCCGAGGCGAACGCGCTGCTGCCGCCCATCCCTTTTGTGCAATCGCCGTGGCGGCGTGCGACGATTTTCGCGCTGGCGGTCGTGATGGTCGTCGTGATCATGTGGTTTCATCAAGCCCATCAGGCACAGCGACGCCACGCATTGCGCAGCGCCAGCGACCGCTTTCAGACGATCTTTGACTCAAGCGAAACACCGGCCGTCATTGTCCGGCTATCAGACCGCGTATTTACCGAATGCAATGAAGCCTTCTGCAAACTCTTCAGACATTCGCGCGACGAGGTGATTGATCGCACTAGTCTGGATCTGAAATTGTTTCGTACTGAGGCCGATCGCAATCGTGACTTCAACTTGTTTCTGGCGACTGGCCGAGTCGTCAATGCTGAGTGCGACATGCTCACCGCATCTGGCGACGTACGCCGCGTACTGCGATCACTCACCGGAATTGAGGTGAGTGGGGAGCAGATGGTGATCGTTCAAATCCTCGATATTACCGAGCGTAAACGCGCTGAGGACGAATTGCGTGCGAACCGGCGATTGCTGGAAGTCGTCATTGACGCCATCCCCTTGGCAATCTTTGCAAAGGACAAAGAGTCCAATTACGTCATGGTTAACCAAGGCATGGCGGACTTTCTCGGGCAGACGAAGGACGCAATCTTGCATCGGCATACTTCTGACTTGCCTGCCCCCGATGCGACGCGAAAGAAGTCTCTCAACGACGATCAATGGGTTTACTCACATCGTGAAGTGCTGGATCAGCCGCTAGCGATGTTGCAACGGCCCGATGGCGTGTACGTGCCATTCCACAGCATTAAACTCCCGCTATTCGCCGAAGATGGCGAGCTCATCGGTCTGCTGGGTGTTAATCGTGACATCACCTCAGAGCGGCGGGCTCAGGAAGAGTTGCGTGCGAGCAGAAGGCTGCTTGAAATTGTCATCGACTCGATACCGATGCACATATTCGTGAAAGACGCGCAGGGCGACTATGTTGTGGTCAATCAACGAATGGCAGACTTTTACGGTATGACCAAACAGCGCGTCATCGAAGGCGGACTTTCCACACTGCCAATTTCCGAGGTGACGCGCAATAGAGCACGCGCTGAGGATGCAAGCGTCTTTGCGAGCCGCAAACCGTTGGTGATGGAGGACACTAGATGCGAAAATCCCCATGGAATTTTGGTTCCGGTGCACACGATCAAGGCTCCTCTGTTTGGTGACGACGGTGCGCTGGTTGGCGTGCTGGGTGTGGTTCGCGATACGTCGGAAGAACGACGGGCTGCCGACGCGCTGCGCACTGCGCAGCGGGCGCTTGAAGACGCCAACGTCACGCTCGAAAGAACGGTGGAACTGCGCACCGCTGAACTTCGACGCGCCAATGCTGAGCTCGGCGGAACACTTGAAAATTTGGTCTCGTCCCAGGCAGCACTGGTTCGCGCCGAAAAACTCGCAGCGCTCGGGCGTCTGGTTGCAGGGGTTGCCCACGAGCTCAATACCCCCATCGGCAACAGCCTGCTATCGGCATCTACGCTGGCTGACCGCACTGCTGAGTTCGTTCGCGCAGCCTCGTTCGGGGATAAGCCCTCAACACAGCTGTCGATATTTATTGAAGACACGCAGGAGGCTTCGCAGATTTTGCTGCGCAACCTCGAAAAGGCCGGAGAGATCATCCGCAGCTTCAAACAAGTTGCGGTCGATCAGGCCAGCTCGCAACGCCGAGCGTTTGCGCTCCACGAAATCGTCGATGAAGTCATGCTGGCTCATCGGCCAATGCTGCGCAATGCTCGCGTTGAAATTCGCACCGGCGTGCCGACGGATCTTAGGCTCGACAGCTACCCAGGACCGCTAGGGCAAGTGATTGGCAATCTGATCACGAATGCGGTGCTGCACGGGTACGAAGGCAAAGATCAGGGTGTCATTGACATCAGTGCGAAACTGCGCGATGCGCAACAAACAAAAATCCCACAAGTGGAAATCGTGGTGCGCGATTACGGCTGCGGCATACCTGACGAAAATCTGCGACGAGTGTTCGACCCATTCTTCACCACTCGAATGGGACGTGGCGGCACGGGGCTTGGACTCGGCATTTGCCACACCATCGTCACAGAAACACTCGCTGGAACGATCAATATCGAAAGCGTGCTCGGCACGGGAACCAGGGTAATCATCAGCATCCCGATCACTGCCCCCAAGACAGCCACTGCGGAGGCGCTTAACTAGCCGTTACCCGCCCAGCACACCCGCCATAAGCGTTTGAACGGACTCAACGCTAGGCACCTGCCCTCGCCCGCCAATACTCACCACATTTCCGGAACCCACGATGCCGACGAGTCGCGGTTCGTGATCACAGTAAATGCCAACCGTATCGACGCCGAAAGCAGCTGCGATATGGGTAAACCCCGTGTCGAGGCCGATACAAAGCGATGCGGATGCGAGCACTGCACTGGCGTCCTTAACGGTGAGAAATGGCGGAACCTCGCCGCCCGCTGCATCGGCGAGTCGCTTTGAGCGCTCGCCCTCTGCGGCGCTACCCCAGAGCCAAACAATCGCAAACCCGCGCGTTTGCAGCGCTGTTGCCACGGTCTGCCATGACGCCTCAGGCCACAGTTTTTCCGGGCGACTGGCGCCAGTAATGAGAACGGCGTAGCGCGATTTTGCGGGTGTCCAACTGCCTGTTGGTGCGACGAGGCCGAATCGTGGCGGGCCTTCAACCTGATAGCCCAAATGGGCAGCCACTAACTGGCGCGAACGCTCGATGGCGTGAAGATTTTCATCCACGTTTGCACGCCTGGAATAAAAAAAAGCCGCGAGCGATTCACGGGCGCTGCCGCTGTCGTATCCGGCGCGAATTCCGCGTGCCTGTGTGGCCCACAAGGCGCTTTTTATTAGCCCTTGAAGATCAATCACAAGGTCATAGCGCTCAGCGCGCAATTCCGCTCTCGCCGCGCCGATTGCGGCGCGACTTTCGCCGGAAAGTAGTTTTTTACGCCACTTTCGCCACGAAATCGGAATGATCTTTCGCACCGCCGGATGCATCGCTGGAAGTGACGCAAAAGAGGCTTCGACTAACCAGTCAATCGTGGCGTCCGGGATGTGGCTCGCAATGTCGGAAATCGCGGGCATCGTGTGCACCACGTCGCCCATCGACGAGGTTTTGACGATGAGAATTTGCACCGTGACTTTAGCGGCTATTGCTGCGTGGATCGGGCTTGTTGTGCTTTCTCGGCGGCAAGTTCTGCCACGAGCACCGGGTTAAAGCGCGGATCGTTGTACATCTTGAATTGACGATACACCTTGAAATAGGCGGTTCCCGCGCGACTATCGGCGAGCAGTTGATCCAGACACACGCCAAGATCGTTGCGTTGTTCATGCAGCCTTTGCAGCTTCAACACAGAAGCGTCACGATGCGCTGCGTCGACATCCGTGCGCACCGTTTGCGCGGTCATCGCCTTGATTTTGAGCGACATAATGGACATGCGATCCATGATGCTGCCCGCAGTTTCACTATTTAATCGCGCCGACGCGCTGACCTTGGCGACGGGCTGATCGCTGCTGGCGGTCGCTGCATCAATGAGGCCAAGTGACAATAAAAGAAATTCGTCAACCCGTTCGGTCGCGTCGTTACGCGCCTGGTTGTAGCCGTCAATCGCACGCTTGTTGGCCGTAATGTCGGCGTCGGTTGCGCGCGTGCGGCGGGCCAAATCTTCTTCGTCCCAAAGCAGGCAATTATTGCGATGATTCGTGGCGACCCAGCGCCAGACGTCAGCTTCGACAAAATCGACAGCTACTTTGGGCCAACGCGCAAGCGCCAGACAGCCGTCGTGAAATGACTTCACGTGTTGCGCCACAACAGGCTGATTCGCGTGGTCGGATGGAAGAACAGGTTCTGGTAGTGCCATGTGGCGGATTCCTTTTGGGCCGAATCGGCCCGTGTGATGTTGCTAGCATCGAATTCTTCAATTATTGACGAACATCGACCGGCCCTTTCTTTTCAGAGCCGCTTCTGCTCCGAATTCAATGACCGATACTTCATCGCCACGCCCGCTCATCGTTCGCATCCGCAATTTCATTGGCGATGTGGTGCTTGGCGTTCCAGCGCTGGAGCGTTTGCAGCAAGCGGGATACGAGCTGCATCTGGTCGGAAAACCGTGGGCAAAATCGTTGCTGGAGCCTTATGGCTGGCCCGTGGTGCGCTATCCGAAGGCATTCGGCGAGCGCCGTTCGACACTCGCACAGATCGCGCGACCATTGCTCGCCAAGGACCCGACGTTCGGCCATCGCGTGAATGCAGTGACCTTCGCCACTTCGTTTTCCAGCGCGCTGGACATGCGTTTTGCTGGGCTGAAGCCATTTGGCTATGCGGTGGAGGGTCGCAGCTTTTTGCTCGCCAAATCCACGCCCATTGTTTACGGTGAACACGCACTCGATTCTTATTGGCGGTTGACTAGCGCATTGCTCAACGACGACACGCCTAATCCGAAAGCGGTGCAACTCAATGTAAGCGAGAGCGCTAACGAGGCGGCGCGTGCGGCTCTAGCGAACGCAGGTGTTCGTCCGGGCTACGTCGTTCTGGTGCCATTCGCGGGGGGAACATTCGAGAAACTCGACAAAAAATGGCCACATTTTGCCGGCCTGGCTACACGACTAGCAGCATCAGGACGCGACCTTGTCATGGCACCGGGGCCCGATGAAATGGACATCGCGCGGGCCGTCGCGCCGCAGGCGAAACTGCTGCCTAAACTTGATCTTGGGCCGTACTGCGCAGTGCTACGCGATGCTGCTTTGACCATTGCGAACGACACTGGGCCGGGACATATGGCGGCCTCGGTAGGCGGATGGTTGTTGAGCGTGCTTGGCCCCACAAAAATCGAGCAATGGGGGCCGCGTGGGCCTCACGTCACCATCGTGCAGAGCTATCCGGAATGGCCTTCGGTGGATGCCGTCACCAACGCCGCGTTGTCGCTACTTAAGCCCTGATTTTTACAATACGCACCCGCCGCAAAAATCCCCAGCATCAGCGGATACCACGTACCCTCCGTGACGATAAAAAGTGGCGAATCGAGGAAACAATGCACGATGAGCGTCGCCAGCAATGAATAGCCCACAAGCTTGTCGCCGAGCGGTAATTTGCGCATGACCCAACCCGCAGTCAGCAGCCACGCAACGAGCGCAATCAGCCCAACGACACCAAACTGAACGGCAAAAAACAGAAACTGGTTGTGCGGGTTATAGGCACCGATCTTGCACCACTCCGGCGAATCCGCAATACGACAGTACTCCATCGCGTAGCTGCCCGCGCCCCAGCCAAACACGGGGCGTGCCTCGACCAGTTCAAGCGATTTACTCGCGTATTCCATGCGCTGCCCGATGGAGGTTTTGATGCCCTGCTCTTGCGACGATTCGGCTTCGGTGAACGCAGTATGGAACCGCTCGCGCACCACGTCGCTGGCCGTCGCCGCAATGAGCGCAATCGCCACAAGCGCCGCTGCGGCAAGCCGCAATCGGGTATCACGCGCCGCAGCAAACGCCAAAAAAGCGACCACGATCAGGTTCACCATCAATGTGACGTAACCGGCGCGACCATGCACAAAATACAAAATATTGACCGCCGCCAGGGCAGCCACTGCGATCCACGTCCAGCCGCGTGCGGACTGCTTTCCAGCCAGATGACAGCGCCACGCCTCGGCAAATGCGGCAACAAAAAACACCGACATCATCACGTTTTGCGTGATGTGGGTTTTGAACACAAAGTGATCATCCAGCTCATGCGGCTGATGCAATTTCCCAAACGGGAACGCCCACACAATGTGCAGATACGACAACAGAAGCGTGACGAGCATCGCCAGCATCCACGCCAACAGCGCACGCCGACGCCAGCGCTCATCAGTGAGCACGGCAATCGCAATCGGCGCGTAAAGCAGGCGTGAATATTTAATCAGCGTTCGCCGAATCTCATCGGTCGGCGCGTTGCTGTAAGTGGCACCAATCACAATCAACGCGAGAAGGATGAGTGTCGCCAGCGCAAACGGATGCACGCGCAGGCGCTGCCAATGGGCAAGATAACCGCCGGTCGCGATGAGCATCAGAAACAGTGCGCCGCCGAGCACGTTCGACAATGCGCTACCCAAGGGCACCGAAAAGGCGACGGCGACAACCAACCAGCCGCACCAGTTAAGCAAAGTGGGCTCGGGACGACGGAAAAAATCGCTGCGAAATAACGCGATTGGCGTCATGAAAGGTTTGAACACAGCGCAAGGGTAATCACGGAGTGATTGTAGAGGTAGCAGAACGTGCTGCGATGGGCGCGCGCCGAGCAGGTTAAAGCCCATGTCGCGGCTTCACTACAATCGGGCGCATGAAGTCACAAGCTTTTTTTGGATCTCCCGACGATTGCGCGCGGGCCTTTTACGACGCCTTTGCCCAAGCCGACCTCGAAGCGATGATGTCGGTGTGGGCCGATGAAGAGGATATTTGCTGCGCACATCCTGCCGCCGCACCACTCTACGGCTACGCCGCGGTGCGCACCGGCTGGGAGTCGATTCTTCGCGGCTCCGCAAAGATGCGCATCGAGATGCGCGAAGAGTCATGGCATCGCACCATCGGCATGGTCACGCTGCACGCGATCCAGTGGATTTACGTGGGCGACGAGCCCCAACCACGCGGGCCGGTATTCGTGACTAATGTGTTTCAGCGCGAGCCGCAGGGTTGGCGGCTGATTGTGCACCACGCATCGCCGCTGCAAACGGGCCTCGCTCCGGGTGCTGGTCAGGTCGTTTTGCACTAACAACTTTTTGATGTAATGACGATTAATCAGGGGCTAACGGTCGATTTCAACTATTCTCGACTATTGAACCATTGAGGCGCTAGCCCCAGTGCAGTGGTCATTTTGTAGAAAAAGTTGATGGCGTAAATTTGGACCGAAGGCACTCCTTCCCAGTCTCGTGTCGATTTAGCTCTAAACGTCGGCAAATAGCGCGCAACTTACTGGTTTCAAAACTGGTCAATCGTTCGCGAAGATCGCGCCGCGCACAGCGATAATCGCCGCTCGATTTTCAGGAGTGCCCCATGCCCAAATTAAACGTCAACGGCAAAATGCTGGATTACGCTGCCGACGACGGCACACCGCTGTTGTGGGTGCTGCGCGAACAATTGGGTCTTACCGGCACCAAGTACGGTTGCGGCATTGCGCAGTGCGGTGCCTGCACCGTGCACATCGACGGTGTCGCCGTTCGCTCTTGCGTGATGCCCGCATCCGCGATGACCGACAAGCAAAAAATTACGACCATTGAAGGCGTATCTGTCGACGGCTCGCACCCGATCCAGCGTGCATGGCAGGCGCTGGATGTGCCGCAATGCGGTTTCTGCCAGTCCGGCATGATCATGGCGGCAACGGCGCTGATCAAGGACAAACCGAATCCAACGGACAAAGACATTGACGAAGCGATGACAAACATCTGTCGCTGCGGCACCTACAACCGCGTTCGCACGGCCATCCACACGGCGGCCAAAGAAATGGCCGCCGCGAAGACAGGCGCTGCGCCAAAGAAAATTGCCGAGCTGGGCAAATCCGTCATGAACATTGAGCACGTCTCCGGAGGCCGTGTATGAGCACCGCGATCAAGGCTTCACGCCGTACCTTCTTAAAAGGCAGCGCTGCCACCACCGGCGGGCTCGTGATCGGCTTTTACATGCCGTTCCTCAATAAACAGGCCATCGCGCAGGGCATCGCGCCCGCCATGGCACCTGAGGTCAACGCTTGGGTCGTTGTACGGCCCGACGACAAGGTCGTCATCCGCGTGGCGCGCTCCGAGATGGGCCAGGGCACGCTGACCGGGCTAGCGCAGATGGTCGCTGAGGAGCTGGAATGCGACTGGGCGAATGTCACCACTGAATATCCAACGCCGGGCCAGAGCCTTGCGCGTCAGCGCGTGTGGGGCAACTTCAGCACTGGGGGAAGCCAGGGTATTCGCGGCTCGCACGATTACGTGCGCAAAGGCGGCGCGGCGGCGCGCATGGTGTTGATTGAAGCAGCAGCGAACGAGTGGAAAGTGCCGGTTGGCGAGTGCAGCGTCAACAAAGGCGTAATTACCCACAGCCCAACAAAGCGCAGCACGACCTACGGCAAAGTCGCTAACGCGGCCGCAAAATTAGCGCCGCCAAAAGTCGTGCCGCTCAAGGATCCCAAAGACTGGAAGGTCATCGGCAAGCGCCTCGCGCGTCTCGACACCGTTGACAAAACGACCGGCAAGCAGATTTACGGCATGGATTTGAAGCTGCCCGGCATGCTCAACGCCGCAGTCAAAGACAGCCCGGTTTTCGGTGGCAAAGTGAGGAGCGTTGATGACGCCGCTGTGCTTAAGCGGCCCGGTGTAGTCAAAGTCTTGCGGGTCGGTGACAGCGCTGTTGCCGTGGTGGCGGATACCTGGTGGCGCGCGAAGACGGCGCTCGATGCGTTGAAAATCGAATGGGATGACGGTCCAAACGCCAAAGCGTCGAGCGCGAGTTTCGGCGAAACCTTGAAGGCAGGACTTGCTGCCAAAGACGCAGTTATTGGTAACAGCGTCGGCGACGCGCCGACTGCAATCGCTGGGTCCGCACGCAAAATCGAGGCCGTGTATTCGTACCCGCATCAAAACCATGCTTGCATGGAAACGATGAACGCAACGGTGAAATGGACGCCAGAAAAATGCGAAGTGTGGGTTCCAACGCAAAACGGCGAGGCTGCGCATGCGGCGGCAACGGACGCATCCGGGTTGCCCGCAGCGCAATGCGAGGTCTACAAAATACATCTCGGCGGCGGCTTCGGTCGTCGCGGCGCAACGGATTACGTGCGTCAAGCCGTGGGCATCGCCAAGCAAATGCCAGGCACGCCGATCAAAATGATCTGGTCGCGCGAAGAAGATATGGCGCAGGGCCGCTT
>JBBRGY010000051.1:0-11797 GCA_038223495.1 Burkholderiales bacterium
ACTGTCACGTTGGCGAGCACACCGCGATTGCTGGGTGCGTGGGGATCGCTGGAAGCACGCGTATCGGCGCGCGTTGCATGCTCGGCGGCGCGGCGATGGTGGTGGGTCACCTAACGATCTGCGACGACGTGGTGGTGTCTGGTGGCACGCTGGTAGCGACGTCAATTGATAAACCAGGTCAGTACACCGGGGTTTTTCCCACGACACCGCACCGCGACTGGATGAAGATCGCAGCCACGTTGCGGCGCTCGATCAAATAGATCAGCCAGATAACTTTGCGCGGACGCGTTATTTGCGACAATTCAGGCTATGCCTGATAACTTGCCTGTTCCCCCATTTGTTCTTGATATCGAAAAAATTGCCGCACTTTTGCCGCATCGATATCCATTTTTGCTCATTGATCGTGTGCTGGAACTCGACGTTGGTGTACGCGTCAAAGCGCTGAAAAACGTCACCGCCAATGAGCCGTTTTTTAACGGACATTTTCCTGGCAAGAAAGTGATGCCAGGCGTGCTGATGATTGAGTCGTTGGCGCAGACCGCTGCGATTTTGGCGTACACGTCACAACCGAAGGACCCTGCTGGCCGCGAGCAAATTGTTTATCTTGCTGGCATTGATGAAGCGCGTTTCAAAAAAATGGTGGTGCCAGGAGATCAATTGATTCTTGAGGTCACCGTCGAGAAGATCAAACGCAATATCGGCAAGTTCAAATGCCGCGCCACCGTTGATGGTCAACTGGCCGTGGAAGCAACGCTCATCGCCGCGCTTCAAGCGGGCTAGAGGCGCACGATGGCTCAAATTCATCCGCTATCCATTGTTCACCCGTCGGCACAACTGGCAGATGACGTCGAAGTAGGCCCGTTCTGCACGGTCGGTGCAGGCGTCGTGCTCGGCGCAAATTGCAAACTCATTTCGCATGTCGTGATGGACGGCGACACGCGCGTTGGTGCGAGAAATACTTTCTATCCGTTTTGCTCGATTGGCCTCGCGTCGCAGGATAAAAAATACGCTAACGAATCGACGCGCGTTGAAATCGGCGATGACAATGTGTTTCGCGAAAGTTGCACGGTGCATCGTGGCACTGCGCAAGACAAGGGCGTGACGCTCATCGGTTCGCGTGGATTGTTCATGGCCTACGCCCACGTAGCGCATGATTGTGCGTTGGGCGATGACGTAATTCTGGCCAACGCGGCGACGCTCGGCGGTCACGTTCGTGTGGGCGATTGGGCCATCATCGGCGGTCTTGCGGGCATTCATCAGTTTTGCCGTATCGGAGCGCATGCGATGGTCGGCGGCGCGTCCTGCGTGTTGCAGGACGTTGCACCATATGTCCTCGGGCAGGGCAATCCGTTTTCCTTGAGTACCGTCAACGCCGAAGGATTAAAAAGACGCGGCTTTTCGCCGGAAATGATCGTCGCAGTTCGCAATGCCTACAAGACGGTGTTTCGCAATAATTTGACGCTAAAAGACGCGATTGCCACGCTCATCTCCGAGCAGGAAACACACAGCCCGGCGGTACAGTCGGTGATTGCACCGCTGCTGGACTTTCTGCAATCACCCGGACGAGGGCTTGCGCGGTAGCAGATGACTGACATTGTGATCGTCGCTGGAGAAACCTCCGGCGACCAACTCGCCGCGAACCTGGTGCAACGTGTTCGCGCCTTGCGCCCCGACATCAAATTTCACGGCATTGCCGGTCCCAATATGCGGGCCGCTGGCGTGTCGACGTGGATTGATTCGGAGACGCTCGCGGTGCGCGGATACGCCGAAGTAATCTCCGCACTGCCGAGAATTTTGCGCGCCAAGCGCGAGCTGATCGCTAAAACCCAAGCGTTGAAACCCGCGCTTTTTATCGGTGTCGATGCGCCGGATTTCAATCTTCGCGTTGAACGTGAACTGAAGTCGCACGGAGTGCGCACGATGCATTATGTTTGCCCGTCCTTCTGGGCATGGCGGCCTGAGCGAGCTGCCAAGTTTAAAAACTCGGCGGATCATGTGCTGTGCCTGTTTCCGTTCGAGCCAAAGCTGCTCGCTGTGCACTCGGTCGAGGCAACGTTTGTCGGACACCCGCTCGCCAGCGCCCCACTGCGCATGGCTGATCGCGGTCGTTTGCGCCGCAAGCTTGAACATGGGGGTGAAGCGCCCAATGCGCCACTGATCGCCATTTTGCCCGGCTCACGTGTCAGTGAAATTGAATTGCATAGCGACCTGTTCATCGACGTTATGGCGCGGCTGGCTGAACGATTTCCAAAGTGCCATTTTGTCGTCCCATTGGTGACGCGAGACACGCGGGATCAATTTGAAGTCGCGCTGTGGCGCCGCGCTGAAGCCATCGTTCCGCGTGTTCGGTTGCTGTTCGGTCATGCTGATTTTGCGCTGCGATCGGCGGACGTCGCCTTGGTCGCATCGGGCACGGCCACGCTGGAGGCCGCGATGCTCGGGTGTCCGCAGGTCGTGAGCTACCGTGTGACCGGCCTGACCGCTGCGATTGTGATGCGCAAGCTCAATAGCAAATTTGTCTCTCTGCCGAATATCATGGCGGGCGCCTGGTGCGTGCCCGAACTGTTGCAAGATGCAGCGACGCCTGAGGCATTGACCAGCGCGCTCAGCTCATTGATCGAGCAGAGCCGCCTGCGCGAACAGATGCAGGCAGCCTACGCTACGATGGGCGAAGCGCTGCGCGCGCCGCACAATAGCGGCCATGATGCGCTCGCGATGGCCGTTCTCGCGCAATTGCGGAAATAGCGTCTGTGTATTGCTGTGGCATTGACGAGGCGGGTCGCGGACCCCTCGCTGGGCCCGTATATGCGGCCGCTGTCGTGTTGGGCGCAAGCGGTGATGCCATCGCGGGGATTGACGATTCCAAGCGCCTGACGGCCGTTAAACGCGACCAACTGGCTGTGGAAATCAAAGCCCACGCAGCAGCGTGGGCCATTGCGTCAGCGACTGCGGAAGAGGTGGATCGCCTGAACATATTGCAGGCAACCATGATCGCGATGTTTCGCGCGGTCAGCCAACTGCCAGAAGCGTTGATCGGAAGGATCGTAATCGACGGTACTCAGATACCCCGCGACCTGAGACCGTGGGCAAGCGAGCGCGGTTTGGCGGTCGTTGCCCAACCGCGCGCCGATGCCAATGTGCGTGAAGTGGGCGCGGCGTCCATCCTGGCCAAGACAGCGCGTGACGCCTACATGCTCGAAGTCCACACGCGTTTTCCGCAGTACAACTTCGCGGCGCACAAAGGCTACGGCACCGCTGTTCACATGGCTGCACTCGCTGAACACGGCCCGTGCGTTGAGCACCGCAGAAGCTTCGCGCCAGTCGCACAGTGGAAATTGCTCTAATAGCTTTGTGCTGAGATGACGTTTTTATAGGGGCTGGAAGCCTGTTTCAATGTTTATCGACTATAAACGATAATTGCAACTGGCCCCCGATAAGTGGTTGTTTCAGGCAAAAGCTGATAGCAATTTAGGGCTTTGGTAATAACGCAAGCGTCACAGTCAAACTCACTAGTGCGACGAGACTCGATAACGCGGTGGCGGCGGTGACCAGGCTTTCATTCGCGTTGTAGCGCTGGGCGAACAGGAACACGTTGGCTCCCATCGGTAGCGCGGCGCAGGTGACCGCCACCGCGATGGCGAGCGGCGACAAGCCAAGCCCCCACATGACAGCAAATATCAGCAGCGGATGCACCAGATTTTTGGCAACCGTTAACGCCAGCGCCCCGCTCCAGTGCTCAGACAGTTTCATGTTTGAGAGTTGTGCGCCCATGAGCACAAGCATCATTGGGCCAGCGGCGGACGCAAGAAAGCCGAGCGGTTGATCGGCCCAGGCAGGCAAAGGCAGGCCAGCAAAACTCCACGCTAAACCAACGATGATGGGCAGGATCACTGGATGAATGACGGAGGCTTTGATGACGTGGAAAAGGTTCTTTGCAAGCCCCGATTGCTGCCCTGCACCGCTGGCGCGTGCGCGTGAGATTTCGACCCAAATCGTCGCGGCGGTGAGCAAAACCAGCGAGTGCAGCGCGATGATCGAAAGATGCAATTTCAGACCATCTTCGCCAAACGCGAGCTTTTGAATCGGAATGCCGAGCTGAACGCTGTTTGAGAACACCGCTCCGAGTCCAAGTACCACCGCGCCATTGACGGATTGCCCGTGACGATGTCGGTAATACAGCGCGACTAGCGCGAACCATGTGAGCGACACGCCGAAGTACGCGCCGAGTAAGGTGAGGTCGGAGCCCGCAAAGCTCGATGTCGCCATCGAGCGAAACAGCAGACAGGGCAGGAACAGGTTGAACACCAGCTCCGACAGGGCTTTGATGCCTGATGCATCAAGAATGTGGCGACCCGCGTAAAACCCGGCGCCCACGATGATGGCGGCGGGAAGGACGACCGATACTGTCGCGAACACCCGCTTAAACCCCGGTGTCGTCGCGCGGTGGGCTCACCAATAATTTGTCGACGCGTTTGCCGTCCATGTCGACGACTTCGAGTGTGTATTGGTCGTGAGTGACACGATCAGTCACTGCGGCGATGCGCCCCAGCTCCGCCATGACGAATCCCCCCAGCGTACGGTAATCGCCCCCGACCTCGCCGGGGAATTTCGCGGCGTTGGGGAACACCTCGCGGAAGCGATCCAGTGTCATCGCGCCATCGATGAACCAGGTTCCATCTGCGCGCTGAACGGCGTCAGCGTTCGCCGCTTCGCCCTCATCGCCGAGATCACCCACAATGGCTTCGAGCACGTCAGTCAAGGTAATAAGGCCGAGCACTTCGCCGTATTCGTCCACTACAAACGCCATCGAATCATGCGTACGTTTGAACGTTTCCAGCACCTCCAGAACGGTTACAGTTTCCGGCACGAAAACGGGCTCCTTGCGTACCCGTTCCGGCATCAGTTTGCCACTCTTCAAATAGTGCGCTAACAGGTCACCGGACTCGATCACGCCGATGACATTTGAAACGTCATTCTTCACCACCGGGTAGCGCGTGAAATCGCTCTGTTTCAGGAGTTCAAGCGTCACGCTCGGGTCGGTTTCGGTGTCAATCACGATCATGTCAGCGCGCGGTGTCATGATGCGGTCAACGGTGTAATCATCGAGATTGAACACGCGAGAAATGATGTTGCTTTCGCCATGCTCAAACACGCCTGCGCTCGCGCCCTGAAGCATCAAGCCTTTAATTTCTTCTTCGGTGATCGGCGGTTCCCCCTGTTTGTTCCGCCCAAAAGGTTTTACCAGCGCGTCTGTCGTCCACGCCAGCATGCGCACCAGCGGTTTCGCGGCGCTGGCGAGCCATTGCATGGGGCGTGCGGCGATACGGGCGATGGTTTCTGGATACAAAAGGCCAATCCGCTTTGGCACCAATTCGCCGAAGATGAGCGAGACGATGCCGATACTCGCAATAACGACCGTTGTTGCCGCCTGTTTGCCATACACAGCGCCCCACGACCATTGGCCAAACCAATGCTCCAGCGGGGTGGTGAACGCGCTCTCGCCAAACGCACCCATTGCCAGCGTCACCAGAGTGATGCCGGTTTGTACGGTCGAGAGCAGGCGCGTGGGCTCCGAGCCCAGCAGCAGCGCGGCTTTAGCCCCTTTGTCGCCCTGATTGGCGAACTGTTCGAGGCGGATTTTGCGAGCAGACACGAGCGCGATTTCGCTCATGGCAAACAGACCATTCAGGAGAATGAGCCCGAGAAGTAAGAGGACGTCCAAGTAGGGTATGCGATGGTCGCTGACGACGCATCGAAGTGCAAAGCAAACGCTACTATACCCGACGGTTTCGTCAGCGTCCTCCCCAAACTATGTCAGTCCTGCAAATAAAGAGCAAACTCCCGCGCGTCGGCACCACCGTTTTTTCGGTGATGTCGGCGCTCGCCACCCAGCACAACGCCATCAATCTCGGACAAGGCTTCCCGGACTTTGCGTGCGATCCGCGGCTGATTGATGCCGTGACCGAAGCGATGCGGCAGGGGCATAACCAATATCCGCTGATGACCGGTGTGCCACTTTTGCGCGAGCGGGTGTCGCAAAAGATGGAGGCAGTACATGGCGTGCGCTACGACGCGCAGACCGAGGTGACGATCACCTCAGGGGCGACGCAGGGCATTTTGTCGACAATTCTGGCCGTTGTGCGGGTCGGTGACGAGGTGATCGTGCTGGAGCCCTGCTACGACAGCTACAGCCCAAATATTGAGCTGGCGGGCGGCGTGCCAGTGCCTGTTCGCTTGAAAGCGGAGAGTTTTGACGTGGATTGGGATGCGTTGTCGGCGGCGATCACGACCCGCACGCGCGCGATCATTGTCAACAGCCCGCACAACCCAAGCGGTCGCGTGTGGACGGCGCTCGATTGGGATCGTCTGGCGGAACTCGTCGCCAATCGTGAAATTTGGGTGATTTCGGACGAGGTGTATGAGCACATGGTGTTTGACGGACAGGATCATGTCAGCGCCGCGCGACATCCGACCATTCGCGACCGCGCCTTTGTAATTTCGTCGTTCGGCAAAACGTTTCACGTCACGGGATGGAAGATTGGGACGGTCTGCGCGCCCGCTCTACTATCGACCGAATTTCGCAAAGTGCACCAATACACCGTATTCACGGCCAACAGCGCGATGCAGCATGGCATCGCGAACTATATGGCCGATTCAGCGCCGTACATGAACTTGCCCGCGTTTTATCAATCCAAGCGGGATCGTTTCGGCGCAGGGCTCAAACAGACTTCCCTTAAATTGTTGCCATGCGAGGGCAGCTATTTTCAATGTGTCAGCTACGCAGATGTGCCCGTGCTGCGTGACTTAAGCGAGCGGGAATGTTGCGAATGGCTGACCCGTGAGATCGGTGTCACACCGATTCCGGTATCGGCGTTTTACTCGTCGCCCGCTGAGCAGAAGACGATCCGCTTTTGCTTCGCCAAGCGGGATGAAACGCTCGATGCAGCGCTGGAGCGCCTCGCTGCGCTACGCCCTGCGAGGTTAGCGGGTTAACGTGGACGCGATACACTCACTCATTCAGTTGGCAGACGGTTAAAAATAGTAATGAGAGCGCACAGCGTAATGCAGTATTTTTCTGGCCGTTTGGCCATTTCGGCTTTAGCCGCCGTGAGCGCTCTGATGCTCTCGGGTTGCGGCGGATCAAAATCGTCCTCGGCAGTGGTGCCCGCCGTTGCCATGACGGCAGGCCCGACGACATTCTCGGCGTTCGGCAACACCGTCAACGCTGTCACCATCACCGGCGGCACTGGACCCTACAGCGTCCGATCGAGCGATGCCAATACCATCGCCGTGCCAGCGCAGGTGACTGGCGCGACGCTATCAATCACGCCAAAAAATGTGTTGGCCAACACGATAGTGACTTTGACTTTCACCGACAAAGCGGGCGCAACTTCGGTGGTGACTGTGACCGTGGTTCCTGCAACCATCACGACGCCTCTGATGACAGTGAATAACGCCGCAGGCTCAGTATGTTCCTCTGAGAATAACCCCGCCAATACCGCTGCAACGCTCTGCGCCGGCGAAATTGGCAGCGCATCGATCATGTTGAAAGACGCCAGCGGCGCCGTGCTGGCTAATCGCGACGTGTTGTTTGAAGTTTTGACTTTTGGCGGAACGGTGGCACCGAAGCCTGACAGCTCAGTGTTTGCGCGCCTGGCAACGGTCACTTCCGATGCGACCGGCAAAGCGACGGTGGCATTTAAAGCCGACGTTGAGGCGTCTTCAGAGGCTGCGTTTTTGCGCGCGACCGATGTCACCAGCACCCATCGCATTGATACATGGATCAACGTGTTGAAACAATCCAATGGCGCTTCAATTCTCAGCGTCGTTCCTGCAACAGGAGGCTTCACGGCTTACTACACCAATGAATGTCCGCTGGTTCGCCGTGACTACGGAATTCACGGTGGTAAGGCGCCGTACGCGGTGACGCTTCCAGCTGCGAATACGCTCGTGCTAAATGATGGTTCGGTCGCAGCAGCGCCTGGAACGGGTATTACGGTTGCCAATGCTGGCGCGCGATTCACTGTGCAGAGTTCTGCGGCCACCACGTGCGCCAACTCATCCACCGAAATTATAGTAACCGACGCCTTGGGGGTTGTGACGAAGCCTATTTTCACCATCGCTGGCGGTGGCACGACGCGCCCGACGGCGACCACAGATTTGACGCTTTCACCACCGAATATCTCGATGACCGCTGATCCGATCAGTACTTATTGCACCAGCAGCAACACCCGTTACGCGATCACTGGTGGTACCGGACCCTATCTTGTGTCAACATCGATTCCGCAGATTTCGGCGGCGGTCGGAAGCGCCAATGCCGTTGACGTCAGCTTCACCTCTGATAGCAAGTGGCGGATGCTCAAGGGGCAGATCGCGACGCTATTGGTGCTCGATTCGGCAGGCAAAGTGGCGACAGCGACGCTAAGCTGCAACTAGACTTTGCGACAGTACTATTGGTTGTTGCCGCGAGCTTCGTTCGCCCTGCCATTCAGTAAAAAACGCGGGCATTGCCCGCTTTTTTATTCTCCTCGTTTGCTCTAGCGCTTCGGTTCAGTAATGAATCCAATTTTCTTGATTCCCGCTTGCTGCGCTGCCGCCATGGCTTCGGCCACGCGCTCGTAGCGAACGGCTTTGTCACCGCGAATGTGCAAATCGGGCTGAGGATTCTTCGCCGCACCGGTCTTGAGAAGTTCCGGTAGTGCCGCGTCTTCGATCCGCTGCTCGTTCCAGAAATATGCGCCATCGGCGTTCACGGAAAGCCTAATCGTTTCTGGTTTGGCGTCCTGCACAATGTTGGTCGCGCGCGGCAAATCAATGTTGATTGCGTGCTTCATCACCGGCACCGTGATGATGAAAATAATGAGTAGAACCAGCATCACGTCAACCAGCGGCGTCATGTTGATCTCGTTCATCACGTCGTCAATTTCTTCCATCGCTCCAAAGGCCATGATTGCTCCTTAAGCTGTTTTTAATGGAAGAGCAGCAGCGCCGGAACGCGGTTGCTGTACGCGGGCACCGGTTACAAAATGACCGTGCAGGTCATGCGCGAAGCTACTCAATTTGCCGAGGATCGATTTGTTGCCACGCACGAGCGTGTTGTACCCGAGCACTGCCGGGATCGCTACGGCCAAACCGAGCGCGGTCATGATCAGCGCTTCGCCGATGGGGCCAGCGACCTTGTCAATCGTGGCCTGACCGCTGGTGCCGATAGAAAGTAGCGCGTGGTAGATGCCCCAGACGGTACCGAACAGGCCCACAAACGGTGCGGTAGAGCCCACTGAGGCAAGAATCACCAAACCCGATTGAAGTCTTGCGGTGAACTCATCTAACGTGTTTTTCAGGCAACGTGTCACCCAATCGGACAAATCGAGCGTGTCGTGTAGCTGTGGCATGGTGTTGCGATGATGCGCGGTGGCTTCGACGCCTTCAAGCGCGAGAGCTCGCAGCGGGTTGTCCGATTTTGCGCCAAGTGCTTCGATGCCTTTCGCGAAGTCAGCGCTATGCCAAAAGGCATTCGCGTTCTTGACTATATTTTTGTAGCGCATGATCGCCAGCGCTTTGGTGATGATTACGATCCAGGACGAAAGCGACATCGCGAGGAGCATGACGGCCACGAACCGCGTGACAAAGTCACCCTGCGTCCAAAGATTGATAAGGCCAAATTGCGATTCCATACAAGTTACTCCAGAACAAAATTAATTGGGACGTTCAACCACATCGTCTCGGCCTCACCGGCGCGCTTGCCAGGTACGTAGCGCCACTTCATGACGGTGGTCGCGGCAGCTTTATCGAGTCGATCAAAACCGCTCGATTTACGAATTTCTGCCATTTGCGGCAGACCATCAGCACCGATCAGGACGCGCATGAGCACGCTGCCTTGTTCATTGAGCTTTTTGCTCATTGATGGATATGGTGGTTTTGGGTTCAGCAGATAGTCTGCGTCGCTTGACGGCAACTCCACGCGCGGTGGTGCTGGCGTTGCTGGCGGCGATGCAGCCGGGAAGTGTTGCGCTGGAGCGACTGGTACTGCGATGGGTGGCAGCGGCGCGGGCGGCTCGATGATGCCGACCGGTGCGTTAGTGCTCGGTGCGGAGTAGGGGATCGCCCGCAACTGCGGCTCTGGCGCATTAGTTGGTTGTTTCAGCATTGGCTTCGGCGCGGGCGGTGGGGGAGGAGGCGGCTCGTCTTTCGGGCGTGGCGGCTCGATAAATTCAGCGAGAACTTCTGCTGGAACCACAAGCTCCACGGCGCGCCGCAGGAGGCCGGTCTGCAACAGCCACAACGCTATGACGTGAAACGCAATCACCGATATGGTCACGATCACGTTTCGGCTCAGTATGTAACGCGGCGGGACGTCCTCAAATGCGCTCATAGCGTCGTTCTGCGGATCACGTATCCGCCCACTGTCGCAGCAGGTTGTGATACGTGCCCGTGAGGGAGATCGTGTCTTCGTTGTCCCCCAGTTGATTGCGCAAGCGAATGATCGTGTTGTCGAGATTGAACATCAGGCGGCGCTGTTCCTCGTTCCGTACCATGCTCTCGATCCAGAAAAAACAGGCCAGCCGGTAGCCGCGCGTTACAGGCGTGACCTGATGCAATGTGGTGCCTGGATAAATAACAGCGCTGCCCGCTGCTAGTTTGATGCTGCGTGATCCGCTCGTGTCTTGAATCACCAGTTCGCCACCGTCGTACTCATCAGGTTCTGCGAGGAAAAGCGTGCACGAAATATCGGTGCGAATTTTGACGCGGGCGTCGGGTGCGAAACGAATGGCGTTGTCGACATGGTTGGCAAACGAGTTCTCGGTGCCCCCGTATCGATTCACGCGTGGTGGATAAACGCGCTTCGGAAGCGTTGCGGAAAAGAACATCGGGTTGCGATCCAGACCTTGCAGCACAATGCTTCGGATCGCGCGGCCTGCTTCGCTATCGTGCGGCAATTGCTCGTTGTTCTTGATGTCTGCCGCTTGTTTGCCCGCGCTGTCGCGGCCGGCTGTCCAGTCGACATCGGCGAGCAGCGCACGCGCGTGCGCCAGCTCATCGGCATTGAGTACGTCAGCGATTGTTAGAAGCATGGATGCGGCGTTGCGTCGCGTATGCGTCAGCGTGCGATGGTTCACACGCTACGCATCGCGATGCTAAAAGTTTGCAGTAAAGTTAAGTTGAAAAATGCGTCCGGCGCCCGGGATATAGTGACCGGTATAGAGCGCATCTGCGTAAAGTTTGTTAGTGATGTTGCTGACGTTTAACTTGAATTTGTATTCGTCGCTATAGGCGTACTCTGCCAGCAGGTCAGCCGTGATAAAGCTAGGTGCCGCCCAACCTGGATTGCGATTCGGCGTTTGTTCGCTGCGGAAATTCAGACCACCGCCCACACGAAACTGCGGCGTGATTTGATACGTAGACCAGACCGTTCCGCTGTGCTTGGGCGTTAGCGAAGAACGCGTACCAGCACCCTCGGCAACCCTGGGCACAGAACCCGGCGCGCCGATGTCGATCCTGGCAATTGGGGTGTAGGCGTAGGAGCCATAAATCTCCCAGTTTTGTGTGATGCGTCCGGTCATATCAAGCTCGAAGCCAGCGCTGTGTCGTTTGCCGGAGAGCAGGGCTGCCACGGCCGCCGAATCAGGATCGCGATTGCGTTCGTTGTTTTTGACAGAGTAGAAGAACGCAAAGCGCGTTGTGACTTGCCTGTTCGCCGAATCAATCTTGCCGCCCAGCTCGTAGTTGATACTGCCCTCGGGTGGCGTGTTGACGGTCTGATTGTCGTATTGGTACGTGTCGCCTGAGGTGTTGAAAG
>JBBRGY010000052.1:0-11668 GCA_038223495.1 Burkholderiales bacterium
GGTTGTGCAGGTGTGCACGGTCATGATTAGCCCCTCGAGTTCGTCAATTGCAGCATCCGCAAATGCGTCCCCGTTGACACTTGCCTCGGGAAACGTTGTTGTGAACATTGGACCGCTATCGCTAGGTAACGCTGTCATTTATCTCGAACGACTGTGGCCTTCAAATCCAGCGCCGCTTTCGCGACCGCTGGAGCCGATTGTGTCGCTCCGAATCAATGAAAAAAAGCTCGGCGGACAGGTACCAGCGGGTGCGTTAATTTTTAACCTGGGAGGCCAAACCTGTGTCGCTAGCGCGATACTTGTGGATACGCCACTGGGCACCTACGAGACCGGCAACTATTCGTGCGCAATTACGCCTGCGAGTACGGGCAATCTTGCCTTTGGCGTTCAATTTAGCGGTTCGACTTCACTCAACAGCGCCTCGGCACCCAACCTCGGCAGCGTCAACGTGCAGGGAGTCACGGGATTTGTTGCGAATCATGCGAGCGCGGTATCGCAAAATGTTCCCGTTCGTGTTTGCAGTCCGACGTCAGGTTTGAACTGTGAAGTCAGTCCTTTTGGCGATCAATCCTTTTGTGCCGCCGCACTGGGTTGGCAGGGTCAACTCCGTTTACAAGCAATCAATGACGCAGAGTTTCGGCTGGCTGAGCCGCCGCCCACGGTGAGTATTACGGCGCAGCCCGGATTCGCACTAGTCCAGATGCCAACGCTGACTGCGACACCGGCGTCGTCGGGAGCCTGTTTTCTGGACATCGACCGAGACGGCTATATCTCAGCCGAGCGAGACGGTCTAGCGCTGTTGCGCGGTTTGCTCGGATTTTCTGGTGACGCGCTTACCACGGGTTTGGTTGATGCGTGCTCAAGTCGAACCGATGCGGCGTCGATTGCGCTGCTCATTGCGCAGCAGTCTGCGGTTGGAGCGTATGACGTTGATCTTGATGGCAATGCGCGAAGCATGACGGACGCATTGCTCGTGATCCGCTATTTGCTGGGTCTTCGGAATGACGCGCTGGTTGCTGGTGTGACGTTTCCGCCGTCCGCGCAGCGAAATTCCGCCGCCGCTGTGACGGGATATTTGCAGTGGGGCTGCGGGCTCTGACGATTCCGCTCAGTAGGCAACCGGATTCACTTTAAACGCGGTTATGCCTCAGGTAGCAGCTTGGGGCAACTTGCACCGCCCCTGACATCTTCATTCGCTGTGCCGATGATGTGGGTTGCGATAACCTCTGCCTGAATCGGTTTGGTGAGGAACGTATGGACGCGGCAACAAACTCAGTGACGGAAAGCATTCCCGTCACCTCGCGCGAAGGGTGGTCGTGGGCGATGTATGACTTCGCGAACTCCGGCTACACCACGGTCGTAATCACAGCGATTTTCAACGCGTTTTTTGTCAGCGTGATTGCAGGTGGCACCGATTGGGCAACGCTGTTATGGACGACGATTGTCGCGATTTCGTTCGCGATTGTGATGGTGATTGGCCCGGTACTCGGCGCCTGGGCGGATCGTCGTGCGGCGAAGAAAAGAGTGTTGGCAATTGCTACGATTGGATGCGTCATTTCAACCCTGGCCCTTGCACCGATTGCTGCGCAGGGTAGCGCCCTTTTGTGGCTCGCCTGTATCGTGTTCATTGCCAGCAATGTGTTTTATGCGCTGGGCGAAAATTTCACTGCCGCGTTCTTGCCGGAGCTAGCCACCAGCAAGGAAATCGCGAAAGTGTCCGCGTGGGGCTGGAGCCTCGGTTACGTGGGCGGCCTCGCGACGTTGGGTGTTTGCTTGTGGCTCGTGACCGTGCAACAAGCCGCGGGTGCGAAGGCCGTTCAGTACGTGCCTTGGACATTGGTGATTACGGCCGCGATTTATGCTGTCGCCAGTTTGCCGATATTTATTTTTTTGAACGAACGGGCTGTTCCGAAGCCCGATGTTGCGCGCCAGAGTCTGATCAAAGGTCTGAAACAGTCCTTCGCAAACCTCAAACATTACCCAGACTTGCAACGCTTTTTCTGGTCTGGATTGGCGTATCAGGCGGGCCTTTCCGTTGTCATCACGCTAGCGTCGGTGTATGCCGAACAGGCGCTCGGTTTCAAGATGGCAGACACGATCAAACTGTTGCTGGTGGTGAACGTTTCCGCTGCGATTGGCGCATTCGTATTCGGATACGTGCAGGACAAGATCGGACACAAACCGACGCTTTCAATCACGCTCGTGATGTGGATAGCCACGGTGCTCATCGCTTATTTCTGGCACACGCAAAATGGTTTTTGGGTGGCGGCAAACTTCGCAGGCTTGTGCCTCGGCGCGTCGCAGTCTGGCGGTCGCGCGCTCGTCGGTGTGATGAGCCCGAAGGCGCAGATTGCTGAGTTCTACGGTCTGTGGGGATTAGTGGTTCGCCTTTCCGGCATCATCGGTCCGATGCTCTACGGCATGGTGACCTGGATGACGCAGGGCAATCATCGACTTGCGCTCTTGATCACGGGCAGCATGTTTGTGATCGGCTTGATTTTGCTGGGACGTGTCAATGTAGCGGCAGGCGAGTCGGCCGCGCAGGAAGCTCGTCTTTGAGTCTTGCGTGAACGCCTAAATCGGCGTAGGGTGTGAGTTCTCAGGACAGGAGATTGCCATGAAAACAGTTTCGCAGAAATTTTCGGTCTGCGCGTTCGCGATGGGCATCGTGTTTTTCACGTTGAGCACTGGAGTCGCAGCCGATGAAACGATCTTTCCATCGCGCCAACGCACGCTGCAATCGACTGCGCCGACGAATTGCAACGAGTGGTCCGCGCCGCTACCTGAGCGCCGCACAAAGCTAGATTTGCCGCGAGAGTCGCGGCGACTCGAAGGTTCTGCGGTGTTGACGATCAACATCGATCAGAATGGGAAATTTGATGGCGTCGTCGAGGCGTTAACGAATCACGCGGCTTTCGTGCAGGCGGCAAGAGAGTCGCTGCAATATTGGTCGTTCATTCCAGCACTGTGTAACGGCGTCGCGGTCCCGACTCAAGCCAAGATTTACTTCAATTTTCGTAACGAAGGCTTTGTGAGTTACACGGCTGAACGTGGTTAGATGTAGCGCCTTGACTGCCTTGCAGCGTTTGTTATGGTGTTGAGAAAGAACTCAGGCTATAATTCAAAGCTTCGGGGCGTAGCGCAGCCCGGTAGCGCGCCTGGTTTGGGACCAGGATGTCGAAGGTTCGAATCCTTTCGCCCCGACCAATTCTTGAAGTTCTTGTGTGTTGTTTAACAAGGCTTGAATTAGTTACCGATGTGCTTGATAAGAGATGTAGCTTAGTCACAAAAAGCACGAGCTTCATGTGCCCGTAGCTCATCTGGATAGAGCACCGGCCTTCTAAGCCGGGGGTAACAGGTTCGAGTCCTGTCGGGCGCGCCAAAAACTTCAAAATATCAGTTTCGATGGCGGCCGTAGCTCAGCGGTAGAGTCCTGGATTGTGATTCCAGTTGTCGTGGGTTCGAACCCCATCGGTCGCCCCACTTCCCCTTCAGTCAATGCCTCGCCCATTTCGGCGGGGCCTTTTCTTTTTTGCGCGTCGTACACGTCAAATTTGACCTTATCTGATTCTCCGTTGCCCCACGTAGGGAACGCTAACAATCCGGTAATTGTTGCTAACAGCTTTTTCTTGCAATGACGTTTGCTTGGGGGCTGGCATTGAAATTTTTTAATTATCGAGAAGTATTGTTTTTGCCACGCAGGCCGCTATTAGCCTGACTTCAGCCGAAAAGCTATAGTCAATCTAAGGGCTTTTTAGTGCCATGAAAATCATGAACGAGGCGTTAGTCGAAATGATAAGGATGTTTCCTATAGTCGTAGGCGATAATCCGTCGCTTGATCTGTAGGCGGAGCCCTAGATGCCCCAACTCTCGAAGCTCGTTCTGACTTGCGCTTTTTTCTCGATGACGCTGCCGTCTTTGCCGGTGGCGGCGCAGGGGGCCGTTTCTGCGCTTGATATAAACAGCCGTTGTCTGATTACGTCGATTCCAAACGCCGAAAAACTAAGCGTTTCCTGGACCGGTGCGTGTGTCGCTGGGCTAGCCTCGGGCGTGGGCGACGTCATCGCGTTTAGTAACGGAAAATTGCGCTACATTCTGCGCGGTCAATTCAAGAGCGGGCACCTTGAGCAACAGGAGAATGTGCGCGATTGTGCGGGGGGGGCCTGTGCGAACGATGTGCCTCCCAATTTAATTCGGCAACACGAAGAGGCTGCTTTGGCCGGATCGGTTAATGCACCTGTGGCGGCTGCCCCTGCGGCTGGCGTGCCTGCGGTTCAAGCAGAGATTCGTGCGCCCGACGCCGTCTATCGTGGTCGCTTTGCCACTGACCCTGTGACCGGCGTCATCAGTGGCGAAGGGCGCGTGCAATTTCTCGATGGGCGCTCGTACGACGGCACGATCAAAAATGGTCGGAAAGTCGGAAAAGGTACACACGTCTGGGCTGACGGCCAACGCTACGAAGGTGACTGGGTCGATGACCAGCAACAAGGCAAAGGCAAGCTTACGTTTGGCAATGGCGATAGCTACGAGGGCGATTTTGTCAAAGGCGAGCGCACCGGTAATGGCACATTCCGCCAGAAATCCGGCGACAGTTACACGGGGCAGTGGGTGCGTGGCATTCGTGAAGGTAACGGCGTCGCCGAATGGGCGAACGGCCAGCGCTACGAAGGTGCGTGGCGCGGTGATCGGCGCGAAGGCCTAGGCATGATGAAGTTTCCCGACGGTGGCACCTACGACGGCGAATGGAAGAATGATCAACCATCGGGGCAGGGCGACATCCAGTTCGCTTCGGGCGATGCTTATACCGGGCAAGTCCGCGATGGCGTTCCCAATGGGCAAGGCATTTTTCGCTGGGGCTCGGGCGACCGGTTCGATGGGGCGTTTGACAACGGCAAGCCAACGGCCAAGGGCGAAATGACGTTCCTGCTGGATTCAGCAGTGAAGGAGGTTGCGGCAGCCGAACCAGCGCCGACTACTCTGTCTGTTGCCGTAACTGCGCCAACGCCCGCAAGCGCCCCTGCGGCTGCCCCAGCGCCGCCTTCAAGAGCGAGCCTTTGTAGCGCAGCGTTCAACAGTGCGGGGGGCAATGCAGTCAGCCTGAAGCGTTTTATTGACTCGTTTCCAGATGACGAGTGCCAGCGCCACGCCATTGCTAAACAAAAGTTGGCGAAAATTGCTGAAGCGGCACGCGTTGCGAGCCTTGCCGCTGAAGAGCGTATGGCGATGGCGAAGAGTTTAGTGGGTGGGACTGTCACATTCCAGCAGCCATTTCCGTTTTGTGTAACAGGTAGTGGCGCTAACTGTCAGAGCGTGAACTACATTTTTTACGTCAAGGCAAAAATACGTGACATTGATCCGCAGAAACGCACTGCTCAAGTTCAGATCTTTGAAGCTACGTCGCTCGGCAACGAAAAGGGGGCTCCTGGAGCACTCTTCTCCCAAGGCCGCGCTGCTGCGACTGAAGCATTCAAAGCGCGCTTTGTTGGATCAACTCAGGCCAAAACTCTGGAACAGGTTGGGCTTGCGTTCTAGCTCGCCGATGTGTTCCGAGGCCAATGAAGTGACAAACGTCGTCATTGTGACTGGCAGCTTAATACGAATGCTGGTATCGTTCTCGCTGTTGCAATCTTAGAGGCTTAGTGTGTCGAGTACGTCCAGTCCCCTTCTCGCGACCCACGCCAATTGCCTCCCGGTCGGCACGAGAGTTTCCGATTTTGAAATCATCGGTTTAATCGGTGAGGGCGGTTTCGGCATTGTCTACCTCGCAAAGGACACCTCCCTGGATCGCGTCGTAGCGCTTAAAGAATTTATGCCGTCGTCGCTCGCTGGACGCGTGGATGGCATTCAGGTCGCTGTTCGCGCCGCAAACAACCGTAGCACGTTTGATGCTGGACTTAAGAGCTTTATCAACGAAGCCAAAATGCTTGCGCGATTCGCGCACCCGGCTTTAGTCGAGGTATTTCGGTTTTGGGAAGGTAATGGCACGGCCTACATGGCCATGCGCCTTTATCGAGGTGAAACCCTTCGTCAGGTTTTGTCGCGAGGCGGCGAGCCGTTTCCAGAAGAGCGCATTGCACAGATCATGGCACCGATTTTCGACGCCCTGGAAATGTTGCATCGGGAGCAGGTCTTCCATCGAGACATCGCTCCCGACAACATCATGATCGCTGACGGACGCTCTGTCCTGCTTGACTTCGGATCAGCCCGCAGAATTTTGGGGGATGGCACGCAGGCTTTGACCACCATTTTGAAGCCTGGTTACGCCCCGATCGAGCAGTACAGTGATGACGGCACCATGAAGCAGGGTGCGTGGACCGACGTCTATGCGCTTGGCGGAGTGCTCTATCACATTGCCACTGGCAAGGTGCCGATGCAGGCGGTCTCCCGCATGTTGTCCGATCCCATGCCGTCGATCACTGACGCGACAGGCGAGCGTTATTCGCCCGTGTTTTCGCAAGCAGTTGCCAAAGCGATGAGCGTCCATGTAGACAACCGATTCCAGAACGTGACCGAGTTTCGCAAAGCGCTTGGCTGGAACGTCACGCAGGCGCAAGTTGTCACCTTGCCGCCACCGCAAGTTTGGCTAGAGCCTGACGCAGCGGCACCTAAAACTGGGCCTACAGCGGGCGGAGGCCGCCCGGAAAACGTGCCTTCTGGCATCGCCCGAACTGGCGGTGCGGCCGCAATCAAGGGCGCTGATCCCGTCATTCGCGGCGAGCGATCACAACCGCAGCGAGCAGTTGATTCGCATTCACGCGCGCCGCTTTTTGCTGGCGTAGCAGTAGCGATAGCTGCGGCCATAGGTGCGGGCCTTTGGTTTAGCCGCTCGGGCAGCAACGCGACTCCTGCCACCGTAGCGGTTCCGACCGTGGCGACTCCAACTCCAACGCAAACGCCCGCGGTAAAAACCCCCGATCCCGCCCCTTTAAAGGCTGTCGCTGACCCGCTGCCGACTCCGCCCGTTGTGGTCGCCGACGGTGTTGTGAAATTTGTTATCAAGCCGCGCGGACGTGTCGTTATAGACGGCATCACCAAAGGGTTTGCGCCGCCGTTGGATCGACTGACTTTGCCTGTCGGCAAGCACACCGTCGAAATTTTTAATCCTCCCGCGGCACCACTGACGCGAACCATTGAGGTTGTCGCAGATACCCCGGTGACTGTTTCCCATTCTTTTTAGCGGCGATTACGATTGCTGTACGCCGCTTCTACATAACGAGACCTGACTATGAGTTCACCAGCTTCCACCGCTTCTAGCGCACTACCCGCAGGGTCCCGGCTGGGAGAGTTTGAGATCACGGGCGTCATTGGCGAAGGTGGATTCGGAATCGTCTATAGCGCACGCGATTCAAGTCTTGATCGCATTGTTGCCATTAAGGAATACCTGCCCGCCGCTTTCGCCAGCCGGAATTCAACGGGCATGGTGCATGTACGCTCAGAGGAGAACAGCAAGACGTTTAACGCAGGCCTGTCGAGCTTCATCAATGAAGCTCGCATGCTGGCGAAGTTTTCGCACCCTGGCCTTGTGGAAGTGTTTCGTTTCTGGGAAGGCAATGGAACAGCATACATGGCGATGCGCTACTACCGGGGCGTCACTTTACGTGAAATGCTGCGTACTAATCCGCAAGTCGTGACCGAGCAATGGCTGTGCGAAACGCTTGATCCGATATTGCTCGCATTGCAAGAGTTGCACCACGAAAAATGTTATCACCGCGATATTGCACCTGACAATATCTTGGTGTTGCCGAACGGTCGCTCGGTACTGATGGATTTTGGCGCTGCTCGACGGATTATTGGCGGCATGACGCGCGCGCTCACAACCGTGTTGAAACCGGGTTATGCCCCAATCGAGCAATATTCCGACGACGGTTCCATGGCGCAGGGCGCTTGGACCGACATCTATGCCGTCGGTGGCGTGCTCTACCACGCGATGACGGGAAAAGTGCCCGTTCAGGCGATCTCGCGAATGATGAACGATCCGCTGAAACCTGTCGCCGCAGCTGCGCGCAGTGAGTTCTCGCCAGTTCTAACTGATGCTGTCATGAAATGCCTGTCGGTGATGCCGGAAAATCGCTATCAAACGATTGACGAGTTGCGTGCGGCGCTAGGCTGGGTGACCACCCCCGTAAGTTCGACTGTGGTTTTTTCCAAAACGACGATGGCAACGCCTGTAAACAACTTACTCACTACTGCTGCTGCATCACTGCCGCCGACACCGTCGGTTGCAGTGCCCGTGGCGGCAGTGCCATCGGTTGCACTTGATCCCATGGCGGCACTAGCAGTGAGCTCACCAGCCACGGGAGATGCCCTTTCCGATTTGCTGTCTACGCCGAACGTGTCAGTCTCTAAAGCGCCAGCCGTCGCGTCAACGGTAAAACCAGCGCAACAGTCACGTGCTGCCGACGCCACCGCCAACTCAGGAGGCAAGAGTCGAACTTCCAACGACAACCCTGAAACTGCGCCGAAATCAGACGCGAGCAAAAACAAGACTCTCCCGATGATTCTGGTCGGCGTAGCAGCGCTCGTGGTTATCGGCGCTGGCTACTTCTTTGTCGCTGGCAAATCGGATCCGGCGGTTCAGGCAGTGCAGCCGTCTATAACGCCTCCAGTTGTGTCGCCGACACAGCCGTCCGTGCCTGCTGCTCCTGTCGCCGAACCCACCCCGACACCTGCACCCGCCGTAGCCGATCCTAAGCCGGTCGATACAGCGCCGCCGCCACCGATAGTCGCTACGCCAACCCCCGAGGCTCCTGCCACTACACCACTTGCCACTGGCACCGTTACGTTCGCCATCAAACCTTGGGGAAATATCGTTGTCGACGGTATCTCAAAAGGCGCGTCCCCACCAATGAAGCGCCTGGCCCTTCCGCCCGGTTCGCACACTATTGAGATTCAGAATCCCGCAGGTCCCACAGTCAGCCGAACCATTGAAGTCGTGTCGGGGAAATCTGTCCCGGTGCGACACGCCTTTTGACCGATCGGTCGAGTACTGATTGCAAATCATGGAGAAAAATATGAATCAAGCTTTAAGAACAACGTTGTCGCTGTTGATCCCAACGGTACTCGCGGCTTGCGCTACGCCACCACCAACGCCGGTAAATTATCCTGCGCCTACGCCGCCGCCGCCTGTCGCCGTCGCTCCGACCCCGCCAGTGCCCGCACCCGCTCCAACCCCGCCGCCACCGCCAGCGGTTGATGTCTCAGCCAACGAAAAGGCGTTGACGACTGCTATCGAGGCCTATGACCGAGGAGACTATTCGCTCGCTGTTCGTCTACTGACGCCGCTTTCGAACGAGACGACGCTGGAAGTTGAGCAGCACCTACGCGCATTGAAGACGCTGGCGTTTTCTCAGTGTTCCACTAATGCGATTACGGCATGTCGCGGTACTTTTGAACGAGCATTTCGAGTTGACCCGACGTTCGATCTCGCGCCCGCGGAGCGCGGCCACCCCTATTGGGGTCCGCAGTTTCTTCGGGCTCGTAAAGCAGTTACCGGCAAGTAGTCCGCAACCGGCAAAACATTCGAGCCAAGCCTTAGCGCCAGCCCATCGAAGTCAAACTTAACAACATGCCTGACATCATTCTCAAGGTCGTCACTGTCGATGCTGCGCTGCCCGTGCAGGCCCTCGCTCGATCATTTGATGCTAGCGGCGGGACCATCGGTCGTGATGACACAAACGCTCTGGCGCTACCGGATAAGCATCGACGCGTTTCGCGTTTGCACGCAACCATAAGCTTTCCGGCAGGCGTGCCAACGATCACCAATTCGAGCTCTTCGCTGCCGATTTCTGTCGGCGAGCAGCAGCTCGATTTTGGCGAGTCGATGCCCATTCATCACGGTGCGATGATCGAAGTCGGGCCATACATTTTGCAAGCGCACAGCTTGTCGTTCGACGCCTCGCCTATCGTTGCACCAACGTCGGCCCCGGCACCTTCGAAGCCGATCGCGGCGGTCGCTGTCGTGCGCACACACTCCGGCATGACGGTCATACTACCGCCCCCAGCGGCAGCGCCTCCGGCAGCTATTTCGCAGTCGGTCGCGGCTTTTGCACCGCCTGCGGCACAGCCACTGGCCGCACCACTGCCAGCATCGTTTTCAGGCATATCGGATCTCTCGGATTTGCTCGGCGGTAGCACTGCAAAGCCTGTTGCGCCGCCACCTTACTTTGCTGCGCCTACCTTTTCTCCTCCTCCGTCCCCACTTGCCACTGCAGTGCCTGAGCCGTTTTATGCAACACCCGCGCCTTATGTTGCGCCGCCGTCTGCCTACATTCCGCCGGCACCTGACAATCACGACCCGTTTGCAGATTTGCTCGATGGCATCGGCGGGCCACCAACCACACCAACTGCCAGTGGCGCGGGCGGCTACGCGTCGCCGCAACCTATGGCGCATTCGTTGCAAACACCTAGTGGGCTCAGCGCTGACCCCTTGGCGGCATTCGGCGGAGTTTCAGGTGGATCCTTCAGCGTTTCGCCGGGCGGATCTCCTGCGTCCTCGTTTGCCTTCCGCGGATCATCAGTTAATGGTTCGCCAAGCGGCGTTCCCGATGCGTTTAATCCATTCGATATGCCATCTGACGCGGCGCGAAACGACGCTGATCCACTTGCGGCGCTGCTTGGCGATGCAGGGCGAACGGGGCGCTTATCAGAAAATCCAGGAATACAGGCAGCGCCGTCGATAGATTCCCTGTTCCAAAGTGCGCCTTCTAGTGAAACAGACGTATCTCTGTTCGGGCTCGGTTCGCGCGGAAGCATCGGTGGAAATCTCGAAAGCCTGATTGGCAATAATTCAAATAGCGACCCGTTGTCGTTGTTCGACGCCGCGGCCCCGGAGCCCGCTTCGACGTCACGTGCCATGCGCAACGATTCGCATGAAGTTGGCTCGGCTTTTCAGCCGCCGTTGCCCGTACAGACGATCCCAGCATCGCATTCACCTCAAGCATCCTACATTCCTTCGTCAGCATCAGATCTTGCCGGATTTGCGACTTCCCCGGTGCCTGTTGCTGCTAGCGCCACGTCGTTGCCATTCAATCCGTTATCGGTTGCGCCCAGTGCTCCGGTTGCTTCGCCGCAGATGCACCGTGCTGCTTCCCCGACGGCTCCGGCGTCGTTCGAACCTGACGTCCTGACTCAGGCATTTTTGCGCGGCGCCGGACTAACGACAAGCTCGCTACCTAGCGGCCTGACACCCGAAATCATGACGACCATCGGTAGTTTGTTGCGTAGTGCCACAGCCGGAGCCATTGACATGCTGGCAGCACGGGCCGCGACAAAACGCGAGGTTCAGGCGACCGTGACCATCATTTCGGTTCAAGCCAACAATCCGCTCAAGTTTTTGCCCAATGCTGACTCAGCACTGTTGCAATTGCTCGGCAAAAAAATGCCCGGCTTCATGCGCGCCGACGTCGCCATGAAAGATGCGTTTGAGGATTTGAGGGCGCATGAGGTTGGCGTTATTGCCGGAACCCGCGCGGCACTGACTGAAGTTTTGGGAAAATTCGATCCAGCGGTGCTGGGCGACAAGCTGACCAAAGGATCGGTACTTGAGAGCCTCATGCCATCAGCGCGCAAGGCGAAACTATGGGACATGTATCTTGAACGTTATCTGCAAATTCGCAGAGAAGCGGAAGACGATTTTCAGAGCATTTTTGGGCGGGCTTTCGTCCAAGCC
>JBBRGY010000053.1:0-11603 GCA_038223495.1 Burkholderiales bacterium
ATTCAGACTCCCGCGAATGCCGCAACGGCCGTCACCTTGAACCGGGGTTCAAGAGTGGATGCTCCACCGCGACTACAAGGTACAGCTGGCGACCCAGAGCTTTCGCTTTAGGGAAGAGCCGCGCACACGGCCACGATAGAAGAGCATCCTCGCGACAAGCGTATTGGTACAAAGAATCTTCGACCGCCACACACACCGCAGGAGCACTACAAATTCTACGCTTCTTGTTCGCCGAAACCAGCGCGGAAAAATGTGCTAATTTGCTTGCGTAGCAGCGAGCGCTCGCTTCAGATTCGCTGTCATCGCCAGTACCCGACGCTCGACGCGAGGATCGGCCTCGACTGCGGGGTTGGTGGCCGCCAACTCGAGCGCTGCCAACAGCAAAACACGCTCGATTTCAGCCGTCGGTTGCTTTTGCGCAATCACGGCGCATTCGGCCTCAACAATGGCAATGGCCTCAGCTAACGCCGCGCGTTCACCCTCGGGCGCGCCGATGCGAAACTGGCGACCGTGAATATTAGCCTCCACTGTCGTGTTCATGCGGCTTTTTCTTCTGGCGCGGCATCGGCGGCCATTGGCTGCGGCAAGCGATCAGCGACGACGCGCAATTTGTGTCCTGCGGCTCGCATGCGCTCGGTTTGCTCCGAGAGGGCAGCACGCAAGCGAACGTTCTCTTCGGACAGCGCCAACAGTCTGGCGGTCACCGCATCAAGCGTAGTTTCAAGGTCGTCAAGACTGGAGGTCATGTCTTAACTATATCAAGCGGCGGCCGCATTTGCTTGCGGCATGGTGAGTTGGGTGTGACTCGGCGCCATATGGGTGTCGAGCGCCTTGTAAACGACCGCCAGAATTTCCAGCTCCTCAATGCCGCCGGGCGTTGGCAGCATGACGGGGTCGCCCTCGCGATTCTTGGTAAGTGCTCGCGCGATGGGGCTCACCCAGCTCACGTAGCCACGCTGCGGGTCGACCTCATCAAGGCCCACAATTGAAATCGTCTTTTCTTCGTTACGTTGATTGACGACTGTGACCGTTGCCCCGAAAAACACCTGATCGGTATCGCGTGTCGTCGGGTCAATCACCTCCGCTGCGTCCAGCCGTTGCACCAGATAACGCATGCGTCGGTCAATCTCGCGCAGACGTTTTTTCCCGTATAGGTAATCGCCGTTTTCGCTGCGATCGCCGTTGCTGGCGGCCCATGAAACGACGCGCGTTACCTCAGGACGATCGACCGTGATCAGGTGCTCAAGCTCAGCTTTCAACCTTCCATGACCGCCCGGTGTCATGTAATTTCTGGTACCAGCAGGCAGCGCCGGAAGGACGATGTCTTCGTCGTCGTCTGGCGCGTCAGGATTTTCTTTGGTGAAGGCTTTGCTCATGAATGTGCGGTAGCGCATTAGGCGGATCAGAGGGCCGATGATAGTGGAGTTGACCCGACACGTTACGCCGCGCCTGAAGCACGGACACGGCACCGTGCAACAATTTGATCATGGCAACAGGCGTAACTGATCTCCAGCGATATCGACGACTTCTCCGATATGCCAAACCCTATCGTGGTCGGCTGATTGGCGGCACGCTGATGCTGGCCGTCGTTTCTTTGCTGGAGCCGGTGATTTCGATTGCCTTTTCGCGCATTCTTGATCGCGCGTTTGTGCCTGAAGGTGCCGTGAAAGTGGCGTCGACTGGCGCCAATCCGCTTGCTCAAAGCGCGCTCACGCAGTCGTTTCTGGCACCTCTCACTAACGCGCTCGATGCGATTCCAATTCTGTGGTTTCCTCTGCTGCTTGTGGCGATTTTTGCGCTGCGTGGCATCGCCAATTTTCTGGGAGATTTGGCGCTGCATTGGGTTGCGAGTCGTGTTGTGTTTGATTTGCGCGGTGCGGCATTTGCGCATATGTTGCGTTTGCCCGTGGGATTCTTTGACCGCAACGCGACCGCTGAGTTGACGTCGAAAATCACCTACGACACGCAACAGGTCGGGGCGGTTACCAGCCAGGCGCTGACTACGCTCGTGCAGGACTCGCTCAAGCTCGTCGTCGCGTTAGTGCTGATGGCGTCGATCAGCTGGAAACTCACGCTTGGAGTGTTTGTGATCGCGCCAATTGTTGCCGTCATTGTGCGCATGCTCACAAAGCGGTTGCGTGCAGCCAGCGTAGCTTTGCAGGCGCAAATGGGCGAATTGCTGCGCTTTACCGATGAAGGTTTGAGCAATCAACGCTCGGTGAAGATTTATGCCGCGTTCGATCAAATGGTCAAAGCGTTTGCCGAGCGCAGCAATCGGGTTCGCCGAACCATCATGAAGCAGGAAACGGCGAACGCAGCTAGCGCTCCGCTGATGCATCTGGTGGTGTCGCTAGCCATCGCCGGAATTGTTGCAATGGCGATCAAAGAGGGCCAGCGCGGTGCAATGACGGCAGGCGATTTCTTCGTGTTCTTTACGGCGCTTTTGTCGTTGTTGCCTCCAATGAAAAGCCTGTCGTCGATCAACGCTGTATTGCAGCGCGGACTGGCTGCCGCGACCAGTATTTTCAAGGTACTTGACGAGCCGGAGGAGCGTGCACAAATAACCGATGGCTCGAAGCGTCTAAAGGGCAGCATTCGTTTTGATTCGGTGACGGCTCGTTATGCCAGCCGTGACGCCGATGCGCTCACCGATGTTTCTCTGGAAATCGCTGCAGGGAAGCACGTCGCCTTCGTCGGCGCTTCTGGCAGCGGAAAATCAACCGCAATGGCGTTATTGGCAGGTTTCTACAAAGCGCAAAGCGGTGACATCAGTGTCGACGGCGTATCGATTCACGACATTGGCATCGGCGTGTTGCGTGACAACGTATCGTTGGTGGCGCAAGACGTATTGCTGATCAACGACACGGTGACGGCAAACATCGCGTTTGGCGCGAAGGACGGTGCGGTTGATTTGTCTCGGGTGCGGTGGGCTGCTGAAGCCGCGGGCGCAGCGATTTTTATTGAGGCATTACCGGGTGGCTTCGACGCAACTGTTGGAGAGGGCGGCGGACTGCTATCAGGAGGGCAAAGGCAGCGAATTTCCATCGCACGTGCGCTCTATAAAACGGCTCCGATCGTTTTGTTTGACGAAGCGACGTCCGCGCTTGATACCGATTCAGAGCGGCTGGTGCACGACACCCTGCGAATCCTGGGGCGCGACCACACTGTTGTGCAGATCGCGCATCGCTTGAGCACGATTCGCGACGCCGATGAAATTTTCGTTTTCGATGCCGGGCGCGTGGTAGAGCGCGGCACCCATGAGAGCCTTACGCGGCAGGCGGGTGTATATGCCCGGTTGCTTGCTCGACAGGCGGACTGAAGTCAATTACCCAATGTTTTAGGGCGGCACGCACGTCCTTCGGCGTTGTCTGACTGAGCCACAACGCAAGCTTGTCGAGGTCAATTTCGACGTCCCGCTCCGTGATTACGCGACGCACCTTGCTGTGATCGGTTTCGACAAAGCGTTCGTCATCGCCGGTAAGTTCCTCGTGCATCTTTTCACCAGCGCGTAGTCCGGTGTACACGATAGGAATTGAATTCACAGATCCCTTCGACAGGCGGATCAGCTCTTCTGCCAGTTCAACAATGCGAACCGGCTTGCCCATATTCAGCACGTAAAGCGAACGCGGTTGTCCCATCAGTCCAGCCTGAATCACGAGCTGCGCTGCTTCGGGAATAGACATGAAGAATCGGGTCATGTCAGCGTGTGTAACGGTGACCGGTCCACCCGCCGCGATTTGCTCGCGGAACTTCGGAATCACGCTACCGTTACTGCCCAACACATTGCCAAAACGAACGCCAACAAACTGTGTTGGTTCGGGCGGCAAACTCAGGATGGCAAGCTCTGCCAATCGTTTGCTCGCGCCCATGATGCTTGACGCTCTAACCGCTTTGTCGGTAGACACCAACACAAATTTCTCTGCGCCTACTTCTCGCGCGCAGTCGGCGGCGACCATCGTGCCCAGTACGTTGTTGCGAACCGCCTCCCACGCATTCACCGACTCGGTGAGCGGCACATGCTTGTAAGCCGCAGCGTGAAACACGACGGCCGGTCTTTCTGCGTTAAAAATTTCGCGCATGCGCGTGCGATCACGCACATCGCCTACGTAGACTTCAATCCGCTCAATCGGCATGCGGGTAATCATGATTTCCCTCACCACGTGGGATGCGAACTCCGAGATGTCCACCATGATTAGTTTGCCAGGATGGAAACGTGCGACTTGATTACAAAGCTCAGTACCAATCGATCCACCCGCGCCCGTAATGAGCACGGTTTTTCCTTGAAGCCAGTTTTCGATTCCGGACGTGTTGAGGGTGATCGGATCGCGTCCGAGCAAGTCTTCGAGCTCGATAGAGCGCAGTTTCGTGAGCGGCGAATCATCCGACAAGAGCTGATCGTACGAGGGTACCGTCAGCGTGGTGAGATTCGCTTCTGCCGCCAGCGCAACTGCGCGACGGCGCGCCTCGTGGTTGGAGTTAGGCATGGCAATGATTGCATGGCGAGCGCCGAATCGTTTTGCTACAAGCGGAGCCTGATCGATGGGGCCAACGACACGTGTGTCATGCACACGCGCTCCAATTTTTGCGTGGTCATCATCAAGCAACGCCACCACATGCCATGTCTCCGATTTCGCCAGCTCACTGACCAATCGCGCGCCTGCGGCACCTGCGCCCAGCACCAGCACGGGTTCGCCTTTGGCAGCCGCTAGTCCGTAGAGGCGATGTTCGCGCCAGCTTCGATATGCGAACCGGGCGCCGCCCATCAGCACGATCAACAGAAATGGTTGTAACACCAGAACAAAGCGTGGCCAGATGAAGCTGTCAGGGCGTACCAATGCAAACAGCACTGCTGTACCTGCGGCGGCCATGAACGCTCCCAGGACGATTCGCCTTAAATCAGCCAGACTCGCGAATCTCCACAGGCCTTGATAGAGGCCGAGACTTACGAACACAAGCGCATGTACCGGAATGATGAATGCGAGGCTGCGAGCGACGTCACGCCCGGTGAAATCAGCTGCGTCTATGTTGAAATTGAACCGGGCCCAAAACAGCAACGACCATGCGGCTGCCGCCGCTGCGAGATCGTAGAACAGCGCTAAAAAGGCGCGCGGATTGATCAACAAATTGGGGCGTTTGCGTAGCGTCCATTCCGCCACAACGACGTAAATTACCGCATACAGCGCCACAACGGCCCATCCAATCCAGCTCCGATCCAGACGGAGCGAATAGGCGAGTGCACAAGACAGCAGATTCCATCCGACCATCCACATAAGAACGCCTTGATGACCTAGCCCAGCCAGCACGAGTCGCTGATAGAGGTGATCTCGATGCGGTTGCAACGGGTTGTTGCCAGCAAGCGTACGGCGCAGCAGCGTGTACGTCGCGTCTGCCCAAAACGGAACGAATACCGCCAGAGGAACGGCGGCTCCCCAAACATCGTTGGCCACTCCATGAAAGCTCAATGCTGCAAGTGATAAACCTAGTACGGTCGAACCGCCGTCGCCCATAAATATTTTTGCGGGCGGCATGTTGAAACCGAGGAATCCCGCCGCTGATGCCGCGACGAGCAGCGCCGCCGGAATCAGAAAGTTCGAGTCATCTGCCGGCGACGCAAATAGCGCGAGAGCCGCCAGAGTTAGTCCTCCTGTCACGGCAGTGGCCGCGGCAATGCCATCAGCTCCATCCATAAAATTAAACAGGTTTACCGCCCAGATTAGCGCGAATAGACTGAGGATCGCTGCAATTGGATGAAGTTGGGTGCCAAGAAATATAACCAAACAAGCGGCGAGCGCATGAACCGTTAAGCGAAACCACGGGGGCGTTCCGTGCCAATCGTCCCACGCCGATACGGCCCAAACAATCGCGATTACGGCCACGAAGTGAACAGGCACACCGATGCTGATCCACCCGAACAGCAATGCTGCGGTAATTCCGAGGCCGCCGCCGCGCGGAACCGGAATATTGTGAAGTGAGCGCTCGCTCGGCAAGTTCGCAGGGCTGGACAGAAGGCCGCTGAGCATTGCCTTGCACACGACTCCACTGATCGCGACACAAATGCCACAAATCAGCCACCACGTTGTCATAAATGTCTTTTCATATCAAGAGGTTAGCGGGTAAAACAGTGATGCGCAAAACTGCGCAGGCGGACTACGCCGCGCGCTTGCCCGTGTTGCAATTTGACAACATCCAACGCCCTCTAAAAGGCGTGTCAAAGTCGAATAACGTTGGACGAATGGCCTAGATTTGGCAGAATTAAAGCAGCTTCCGAGATTACGTTGGAAGAAAAATTGTTGGCACGCATCCCCGGGGTCGGGGAAAGGTGTCAGACGTTAAATACTGAGGAGAGACTGTTATGAACAAAAAACTCGTTGCCCTAGCACTGAGTGCGGTTGCCGCTGGTGTCGCTTCGGCGCAAACCGCGAACGTTACGCTTTACGGAATCGTCGATACGTACTTGTCTTCGCAACGCATTGGCGGCGGCGGCTCCGGTGCCACTGCGGTTTCTGCGAGAAGCACGACCATGGTTACTGGTGGCGGCCTGTCCGGCTCGCGTTGGGGCCTACGCGGCTCTGAATCGCTCGGTGGTGGCATGAACGCCATCTTCACGCTCGAAGGCGGCTTTGCAAGCGACAGTGGCGCGTTAGGCCAAGGCGGTCTATTGTTTGGTCGTCGCGCATTCGTGGGCCTGAACGGTGGATTCGGTACCGTCCAAATCGGTCGTGACTACTCGCCTAACTTTTTCGTGGCCTGTAACAGCGATGACACGTTCGGCGGCTGCCTGACGGGCTTCTCGGCTGTTGCCAACATGGGCGGTTTCTACGCAAACACACTGCGTCAAAACAACCAGATTAAATACAGCACGCCAAACATGGGCGGCATCACGGGCTCATTGGCTTGGTCGATGGGTGAAGTCGCTGGCACTTCCAGTGGTTCGCGCACCCTTGGCGGCAACCTCGAGTACAAAAACGGCCCACTGTACGTTGGCCTTGGCTTCAGCGATCAGAAGAACGCAGCCGCAACTGGCTCGGACAAGCAGTTCATCGTCGGTGCTACGTATAACTTCGGCGTTGCATACGCTGGCGTGACGTACATGGAAAACAAATCGGCTGCTGGCGTGAAAACGAAGCCACTGGTTGGCAGCGTAACAGTGCCATTTGGCGCAGCACGCATTGGCCTGCAACTGGCGCAAAACAAATCTGGCAGCGCAAAGTCTCAAAGCTTTGGCTTCTTGGGTGAGTATGACTTGTCGAAGCGCACTGAGCTCTATGGTGCCTATGTTCAGTGTAAGAACAAAGGTTTGAACTGTTCAGCAGACGGTAACGTTGCAAACTCGACAGCTACGCTTAATGGTCAATCGGCCAGCGTATTTGCCTTGGGTGTTAAGCACAAGTTTTAATAGAACTTCGTGATTGCGATACGGAGTGAGCGGTAGCGGCGGCAACGCCGTTACGTCACGCCGGTCCTATTACTTATTTATTAAAAGTACCAAAGGTCAAATATGAAATTCACTAAGACAGCGCTCGCAGTTGCCGCAATCGTTGGTTCGGTTGCCGTTTCGGCGCAAACCGCAAACGTTACGCTTTACGGCTACATCAATACGTCGATCGAATCCAATCGCGGTTCGCAAGGCGCGAATAACGTCGGCAAAACACAAACAAGCTCCACCGTCAATCGTATGACGGCAAACTCCTCACGTTTTGGCCTCCGCGGTCGTGAAGAGCTTGGCGGCGGTACGTACGCCATGTTCCAACTCGAAAACAGCTTCGGCTCGGATGACGGCTCCCTCGGCGGCGCAGTTATGTTCGGTCGCGAAGCTTGGGTTGGTCTTGGCGGCGGCTTCGGCGAAGTCAAAATCGGCTACGGCCTGACACCGTACGACGACGTACTGGGTCTTGCTCACCAAAACATCGGCTCGACCGGCCTGCAAAACCGTAACAACGGTTTCTCAGGCGGTCCTGGCTTTGCGACTAACCAACTGTTCACGAACTACGGTCGTGGTGGTGTGTCGAGCGCCAACAATCAGGGCAACTTCGACGCTCGCTCGGCTAATGCAATTAGCTACGCAAGCCCGAATTTCGGTGGCTTGCGCTTCCGGACGATGTACTCGCTCATCGCTGAGTCATCATCGTCACCAAATGCGAAACTGTGGGACACCGCAGTTATTTACGCGAATGGCCCGATGACCTTGGCTGCCACGTACGCCCTGCACAAAGACTTCGGCGGTTTTGCTGGCGTTACAACAGGCACGCACGATCAGAATGCATGGCGCGTTTATGGCCGCTACGACTTCGGTGTGGCGCGCATTGACGGTTCGTACGACGTAACCAGCTACAAACTGCCAACTGGCACGCTCAAAATGAAATATTTTGATGCAGCCGTTCAGGTGCCATTCGGCGCGAGCACTGCAAGCTTGCAATACAGCCAACGTGACAACGGTGCTGCTTGGGCCTACTCACCACCAGTTGGTTACACTGCTCCGACCGTGGCTCAGTTGATCAACAACTGGTCAGTGGGTGGCGGTAAGCACATCGCATTGGTTTACGACTACGCATTCTCGAAGCGTACTCAGTTTTACGCCTACTACTCTTCTATGAAGAACGAAACTGGCGGTAAGTTGAATACACCGGCCATCGGTATCATCCACAAGTTCTAATCGGATGATCTTAAGAAAGGGTGCTTCGGCGCCCTTTTTTTACGCCTAACGAAAGTTGATTTCACATGGATGCACTCGTTCTAGTTTTTGATCGTGCAATTCGAACGCTCAGCGGCAGCGCACAAGCCCGCCGCATCAATCCATCTGCTCATCTTGCCGAACCGCAGTTGTCAGATGATGAGCGCAAGGAATCGATTGCCTTAATGCGCGTAAATCATGCTGGCGAAGTTGCCGCACAGGCGCTCTATCAAGGACAAGGCCTCACCGCCAGAACTAGTGAAATTCAGGAAAAACTCGCACACGCGGCTGACGAAGAGCTAGATCATCTTGCTTGGACACGGGAACGCCTCGCCGAACTCGGCGGCCGTCCCAGCGTGCTTGATCCGCTCTGGTACGCCGGCTCATTCGTGATTGGCGCTGTCGCGGGATCTATCGGCGACAAGGCATCATTGGGGTTTCTGCAGGCTACGGAGGAGCAAGTGGAGGCGCATCTGGGCACGCATCTACATCGACTTCCAGCGCGCGACACTGCTAGCCGTGCCATCGTTGAGCAAATGAAGCAGGACGAGGCGCAACACGCTCAGACTGCGCGAGCGCTAGGCGCTGAGGCCCTGCCACGAACATTGCAGGCACTGATGCGACTGTCCTCCAAAATCATGACGACAGCAGCGGCGAAAATCTAGCACTGCAATGCCTAGCGTAGATTAAATTTGCCTCCGGATATCTACAGATTTTCGCTATAAGAACCGTCTATGAGGGGCTTGAAGGCGAAAAAGGTAAAAGTTGCGTTTTGACCAAATGCGCTTTCAGCCCTTATAGAACGGTGCGTTCAGGCCAAAGCTGTTATTCAAATTTAGTGCATTGAGCGCGGCGTAAGGCTAAGCCTTTCAAAACAACACGTCGCTCGTCATTCGACATTGCGCCCCAACCCGCGATCTCATCGAGCGTCCGTGCGCAACCCACGCAAAGTCCGTCTTCTGGCTCAATGATGCAAATCTGGACGCACGGCGACGGCACCTCTCCGTGACGCGCATCCACTCCAAACAACTCGCGAAAACTCATACAACTATCATCATTTAATGCCGACTATCCGGCGAACATTACCTGTCGTTGCTGCAGCGAACGATTCGGTTCTCATCCCCCGCACCGCCGCCAAAATGGTGCCGATCTGGGGCAAAAGCGCCGGACTATTGCGCGCGGTTGAGCTCATTGTGCCCAAAAAGCAAGGCGGAATGTCAGGCGCATCTGTTTCCACAACGACGTTTTCAAGCGGAACATCGCGCAATAGCGTCCGAATCCGTTGTGCCTGTGGAAACGTCGCAGTTCCGCCAAAGCCAAGACAAAACCCAAGCTTGACGAATTCTGCCGCTTGTTGCGCGCTGCCATTAAATGCGTGGGCAAAACCACCACGTACTTTGACGCGTCGTAAATGCTTCAAGATGTGATCCTGACTACGTCTCACGTGAAGCGAAACCGGCAGATCAAAGTCGCGTGCAATCTTTAACTGCTCGGAAAAGAACCACTCCTGTTCATTCTGATTGAAATCAGGCACAAAGAAATCGAGCCCAATTTCACCAATCAAATCAGGTTCCTCGCGCTCTACCCAGTCACGCAGCACAGCAATGTGCGCTCGCGGAGAATTCCCGGCGGGGCCAGCAACCCACATTGGATGAATGCCGAAACCGGTCAAGCAACCGTAGCGCTCCCGCGCAGCCTTGGCTTTCGCAAAGTGATCGACGTGGCCCGGAAGGTTAATGATTGCCTCAACGCCTTCGGCCAACGCCTGAGCGACCACCTCATCGCGGTCCGCATCAAATTCAGGTGAATCAAGATGGCAGTGGCTGTCGATCCACACGAAAGCTATGCCGCCCGCCTGGCTGCCAGTGCGCGGTTGACGCGTGAATGCGGAGCTCGCCCCAGTGCTTGCGAGATGAACTGCCCAGCCTCGCATACTTTGTCGAGATCAATGCCGGTCTCGATGCCCATGCCGTGAAGCATGTAAAGCACGTCTTCGGTAGCCACGTTACCTGTCGCGCCTTTCGCGTACGGGCATCCGCCCAGCCCTGCAACACTGGTGTCGAACGTAATCACGCCCAGCTCAAGGCACGCCAACACGTTGGCGCACGCCTGTCCGTAGGTGTCGTGAAAATGCCCTGAGATCTGGGCAAGCGGAAACACTTTAGCCGCCGCTTCAAATATCGCCGAAACGCGCGCGGGCGTCCCCACGCCGATTGTGTCTGCGATGCCGATATCGTCACAACCGAGATCGGCAAAGCGCAGCACGCAATCAACCACTGACTCAATCGCAACCTCGCCCTGATACGGGCAGCCGAGCGCGCATGAGACCGCCGCCCGAACCCGCATTCCATTCGCCTTCGCCGCTTCTGCGACGGGACGAAACCGCTCGATGCTTTCTGCAATAGAGCAATTGATGTTCTTCTGTGAAAACGCTTCCGAAGCAGCTCCGAAGATCACGACCTCGTCAGCCCTTGACACGAGCGCGCCCTCAAAACCCTTCATGTTCGGCGTCAACACTGAATAGATTACGCCCGGCTTACGCGCAATACCCGCCATGACATCGGTTGAGGTCGCCATCTGCGGCACCCACTTCGGTGAAACGAAAGAACCTGATTCAATGTTGCGAAAACCCGCATCGCTCAGTCGATTGATGAGTTCAATCTTGACCGATGCTGGTACGTCCTGCTTCTCGTTTTGCAGGCCGTCACGCGCGCCTACTTCGACAATATTGACGTGGCTCGGATACTTCATGATGACCTCAATAGCCCACGCTTGGATCGACGATCCCGGACACAACGTCGCCGCGCTCAAGCGCAGAAACTTTCGCGACAATCTGAGCGCAGGCGTCTTTGATCGGCGTCGTCGCTGCGATGTGCGGCGTGACGATTACGTTTGGATGCGTCCAGTACGGATGATCCTTCGGCAACGGCTC
>JBBRGY010000054.1:0-11557 GCA_038223495.1 Burkholderiales bacterium
GGTGTATTGGACCACGGCCCAATGTCGTCGCTTTGCATAGCAACCGCGTTAATAATGTCGCAAAAAGCTAAACTGCCGCGTCTTTTACAGGGCTCGGGCGCGAAAACCGTCGATGTCCCCGAGATCATTCTGAGGAAACCATGAAACGCATTACCGTTCTTTTGATCGCAACGTTGAGCTTCGTGAGCGTGGCGTCCGCGCAAATGCCCAAGTTCGACACGTCGCCAGGCAAATGGAGCTACAGCACACGCACAGAAATCCCCGGCATGGGCAGCATCCCCATGAGCTTCGATCAATGCGTGACGCAAAAGGATATTGATGAAGGCAAAAACCTGTCCGCGCAAAAAGAAGCGGGCATGGACTGCAAATATTCCAATTTGAAGCAAACCGGCAATCGTTATCAATTTACGGCGACGTGCACCGGAAAAAGCATGCCCGAGCCGATGGTCATGACGTACGACATGACCGCGTCACCGACTCAGTTCGATTCCAAAATGACCATGACCGGTGGCAACACCAAGGCCATGGGCGGAAAAATGAACATGAGCATGAGCGCCAAGCGAATCGGCGGATGCTAGATCGCGCTCGGGCGCGCGCTCTAGCGTTGGTTTTTTGCGCAGCGGCAGCCACCAATGCCGTCGCGCAAACGCCAGGCCTTTGGCGCTACACCATCGCGACGGATCAGGCATTGATTCCTGCCGACATGCGTGTCAACTTCCCAACCATCGTTTTTTCGGCGTGCCGTTCCGCAGAGGACTTCTCCAGTGGGCGCGCGTTCTCGCTGCAAACGGCCGAAGGCAGCGCCGAGCGCTGCCCCAGCGGCGGCTTCGTGCGTACGCCGCCCGCGCTCGGCATCCCGGCCAGCCAGGGCGATGCACTGACGTTCACCTACGCCTGCGATGGCGGGAAGACGCTTTCGGGACTTGCCAAAGGTCGCGTTCAGGCGACGCGCTTCTCGGTCGTCCTTGAATCTCATTATTTGCCCCCAGTCGGCGGCGTTGATGTCGTTAATCAAACGATGACGGCGGCTCGCATCGGGCCATGCAAGGCACAGGCCAAATAGCGCTCTCAGGCGCTGAAGCATTCACACAGCGTAGTTTGTAAGGCAATTTCGCCTTTCTACGACTATGCTTGAAGCTTACGTACGTATTCAAAGTAGTAGGATTTTTCATGCACGCTGTACTCCCTCGGCTCGACGCCCATCGCACCACGTTCCCGAAGTTACGCCGTCGCAGCGTCAGCACGTTGCAAGTGAATCTGGGCTACAAATGCAATCAATCCTGCGTGCATTGTCACGTCGCCGCGAGTCCACAGCGCACCGAAATGATGGATGCGGAAACCGTTGATCTGGTGATCGACTACCTCAAACACACTGGCGCAAAAACACTCGATCTCACGGGCGGCGCGCCGGAGCTCAATCAATATTTCCGCGCGCTCGTGGTCGAAGCACGTGCAATGGGCGTCAAGGTGATTGATCGCTGCAATTTAACGATTTTGTTCGAACCTGGCCAAGAAACTTTAGCGAAATTTCTGGCTGATAACAAAGTCGCAATCACCGCATCGCTTCCGTGCTATTCGGTAGAAAACGTCGACAAACAACGTGGCGACGGCGTGTTCGACAAGAGCATTCGCGCGTTGCAACTACTGAACTCTTTGGGCTATGGCGACGAAGGCAGCGAGCTTGAACTAAACCTCGTCTATAACCCGCAAGGCGCGGTATTGCCACCGGGTCAAGTGGGCTTGCAGGCTGACTACAAACGTATCCTCGGCGAGACGTTTGGCATTCGTTTCAATCACTTGTTTGCCATCGCCAACATGCCGATTCAGCGCTTCGGTTCGACGCTGATTTCCAAGGGCACGTTCGAGGCCTATATGGGCGTGCTTAGGTCTGCGCATCGTGACGAAAACCTTGACGGCGTAATGTGCCGAGATCAGGTCAGCATTGATTACAACGGCTACCTCTATGACTGCGATTTCAATCAGATGCTGGAACTCGCAACGAAGACCGGTGGCCGCGCAAAATCGCATTTGAAAGACGTACTCGCTGCCGCACCGGATGCGCTCAATGATGGGCCGATTGTGATCCGCGATCATTGCTACGGCTGCACGGCGGGGCAAGGCAGTTCGTGCGGTGGCGCGCTGGGTTAGAGCAATGTGGGCGCGGTTCCACAATCGCATGACCGCGCGTTGAAACTGTCGATCGTCATCCCCGTTCTGAATGAGGCGGCGAACATTTCGGCAGCGCTTATCGCGCTACAACCCCTACGCGCGCGCGGTGCCGAAATTATTGTGGTTGATGGTGGCAGTAGCGACGAAACATTTACGCTGGCGCGTGACCACTGCGATCACGTGGTCGCTTCGCACCGCGGACGCGCAACGCAACAGAACGCTGGCGCGCAATTCGCAACAGGCGACAACCTACTCTTTCTTCACGCTGATACGCAATTGCCCAAAAGCGTTGACTTGCTTGTCAACGCGGCCTTAGCGCGAGATGACGTTGCCTGGGGCCGATTTGACGTGACGATTGGAATCAATGGTACGGATGACGCGGATGACGACCGACCGCATCCCATGCTCAAAGCCATCGCGACGCTCATGAATTTTCGTTCACGCATGACCGGAATCGCCACAGGTGATCAATGCATTTTTGTACGCAAAGCGGTGTTTGATGCGGTCGGCGGATTTCCGAATATTCCGCTCATGGAGGACATCGCGCTGTCCAAAGCGTTAAAGAAAATTTCAGCGCCCGCATGCCTGCGCGAACGCGTCACCACGTCCGCGCGACGCTGGCAAAAGCACGGTGTGTGGCGCACGATGCTATTGATGTGGTGGCTGCGCTTTGCTTATTGGCTTGGCGCATCGCCGACGAGGCTTGCTGCGTGGTATCGCTAAGCCCTCGCGGGCGGGAGCCGAACTCAAGCGCTTTCCACATCGCAATTTTCTGCAAAGCGCCCGTTGCCGGGCGAGTAAAAACACGCCTAATTCCGGTGTTCGGCACCGACGGTGCAGCAGACATTTACGTTCAGCTTGCAGAGCGCACACTGGCGACAGTTCAGAACACTTGCGAGCCGCATCAAGCCAGTGCGTCACTATGGGTCGCCGACGATGTTGAGCACGAAACCGTGAAGCGCTGGAGCCGCAACTTCAACGCGCCAATACATCAACAAATCGGCGCGGATCTTGGCGCGCGCATGCTGCACTGCCTGCAAACAATGCACGACAATCACCAACGCGTGTTGCTGATCGGTACCGACTGCCCAGCTTTCACGAGTGATCATTTACTGCGCGCTGCGAACGCTTTGAACGCATCGTGCGCCTGGGTGTTCACGCCCGCCGAAGACGGCGGCTACGTGCTAGTCGGCAGCAACGCGCCGTGTGCAGCGCCTTTCATCGACATCGCGTGGAGCACCGACCAAGTCATGTCGCAAACGTGCGCTGCCCTCTCGACGGCGAACCTCAGGTGGGCAGAAATGGAAACATTGTGGGACGTGGACGTGGCAGCCGATGTTGAGCGCGCCAAACTCAACAGCTTTTTGCTGTAAAGCCGTCCGCTCTCGGCCTTGCAGGCGATTGAGTCATTTATTGACTATCGGTCAAAACCGCTTATAGCCCTCATCAATTTGTCATTCCATCAAAAAGCTGATGCAAACTTCCTGCTATTGAAAAGCAATGGCTTTTGGCCATCTCGTGATCGCTACACTTGCACGCATGTTCGCCCATTGCACACTCCAACGAATCGCCGCGAATGGCATCACGATCAACGCTCGCGTCAGCGATGATCGCATCAAACCGCCGTTACTTTTGCTACACGGCCATCCGCAAACGCACCTGATCTGGCACAAAGTTGAGCCGGAACTCAGCAAGCATTTCAGCGTTGTCGCCGCCGATCTGCGCGGTTATGGCGACAGCGACAAACCCACCTCAGACGCCAGCGTCAATCACGCGCCGTACAGCAAACGCGAAATGGCGAAAGATATGGTGGCTGTCATGGCGAGCCTAGGCTTCCAGCGCTTCAAAGTGCTTGCTCATGATCGCGGCGCTCGCGTGACGCATCGCATGCTGGTGGATCACGCGGACTCGGTGGATCGCGCAACACTGCTCGACATTGCGCCGACGCTTGCGATGTATGAACAGACCGACATGGAGTTTGCGCGCGCGTATTTCCATTGGTTTTTTCTGATTCAACGCGAGCCGATGCCGGAGACGATGATCGAGTCTGATCCCGAATTCTTCATCGAAAAAATGATGGGTAACCGTCACGCCGGGCTTTCTGCGTTTACGCCCGAAGTCCTTGCGGAATATCGCCGCTGCATTCGCTTGCCAGGTATCGCGCATTCGATTTGCGAGGACTATCGCGCAAGTGCCACCATCGACCTCGATCATGATCGTGCGGATCGCGACGCTGGGCGCAAAGTCACTCAGCCGTTGCAAGTGCTTTGGGGCGCCAATGGCGTCATTGAAAAGTGCTTCAAACCGCTTGCAGAGTGGCAACGCGTCGCCGTGAACGTGCGCGGAAATTCCGTGCCCTGCGGACACTACATTCCCGAAGAAGCGCCTGACGCGCTGCTCGCCGCTGCCCTCCCCTTTCTCTTGAACTGATTGCAAAACGACATGACCCACAGAATCGCAGTAATCGCCGGTGACGGCATTGGCAAAGAGACGATGCCCGAAGGCATTCGAGTGATGCAGGCTGCTGCCAAAAAATTCAATATCCCGCTTCAATTCGATCATTTCGATTTCGCGTCGTGGGATTACTACGAAAAGCACGGCAAGATGATGCCGGATGACTGGAAGGCGCAGATTGGCGGCCATGACGCGATCTATTTCGGCGCGGTCGGCTGGCCCGAAAAAATCGCTGATCATGTCTCGCTGTGGGGCTCGCTCATCCTGTTTCGCCGCGAATTTGATCAGTACGTCAATCTGCGTCCCGCGCGCCTCATGCCCGGCGTGATTGCGCCGGTCGTGAAGAAAGACGGCTCGCCCTACAAAGCGGGCGAAATTGATTTCTACATCGTGCGAGAAAACACCGAAGGCGAATACTCAAGTGTCGGTGGTCGCATGTTCCCCGGCACGGATCGCGAGTTCGTTTTGCAGGCAAGCGTGTTCACGCGCACAGGCGTGGATCGCATTCTTAAATTCGCATTCGATCTCGCACAGAGCCGACCAAAAAAGCACCTAACCAGCGCTACCAAATCCAACGGCATTTCGATCTCGATGCCGTATTGGGACGAGCGCGTGGTCGAGATGGCCAAAAATTATCCCGAACTTACGCAAGACAAATTTCACATCGATATTTTGTCCGCACACTTTGTGCAACGACCCGCGTTTTTTGACGTCGTCGTTGCCAGCAATTTGTTCGGTGACATCCTCTCCGATTTAGGCCCCGCCTGCACGGGCACCATCGGCATCGCGCCAAGCGCCAACATCAACCCCGAGCGCAAATTCCCGAGCCTGTTCGAACCGGTTCACGGCAGCGCGCCCGACATCGCGGGCAAAGGCATCGCAAACCCCATCGGCCAGATTTGGTGCGGCGCGATGATGCTGGAATGGCTGGGCTACAAGGCCGCGCATGATGCGGTGTTGGCGGCGTGTGAAGCGAGTACCGCCAGCAGCATGAAGACGGGCGATTTGGGCGGCACCGCGACCACCGAAGACGTGGGGCGGTTTATTGCTGAGGCTGTTGCCGCGAGTTAAATCCTCCGCTATAATTTCCGTACAGACAGTACAGAATTAGCAATCCATGAAATCGACAACCTACGGCTTGGAGCAGGCCCGGGCGCAATTGCCGCATATAGCCTCGGAGGCTCTTGCAGGCGAATCCAGTGTGATCACGCGCCACGGCAAGGCTGTGGCTGTCGTAGTCCCCGTCGCTCAATGGCGGGCACAACAGCAACGTGTTCGAATCAACGCAGGCATCCTTGCTCTGCGTGGCACCGCACGTGGTTTGTGGGGGAAAAATGCTGCGAAGACCGTGGCCACACTTCGCGACGAATGGGATAGCTAACCCTTGCCGCGCACCCGCAAGCCGGCAACCGCGACTGGTGCGGCTCTAGCATCGCAAGCGGCGCTTTGGGGTGGCTTGTCCATCGGTGCGACGGTACTGGTCGACACCGCGCCATGGATCTATTTGCTCGAAGACCATCCCGTTTTTGCAGCTAGATTTGAGGGGCTATTTGATGCCGCGTCACGCGGTGAGATCGAATTGGCGCTGTCGACCGTCACGTTCGCCGAAATTCTCACTGGTCCGTACAAGGCCGGACAAACGGCACTCGCCAAGCGCTTTGAGGCGGCGTTGAGCACTTATCGCGTTGTACCGTTGACGACGACCATTGCGAGTCTGTCCGCACAACTGCGTGCCCAATACCGACTAAAGTTACCTGACGCCGTGCAACTCGCGACGGCGCTGGACATTGGCGCGACGGCGCTAGTTACCTACGACCGCGATTTTTCATCGGTGCGGGGGTTGTTGATACTTACTGGCTAATACACTCGTCGGAACTGTATGCGTTCCGATCTACAGCGCGGATGCAATTTGACTTTCCTGTGACCCACGTCAAATTGTGAAGTCAAGATTTCGTCTCACGAAAGGCTTTGATTTTGAGCATATTTCACGATTACGCACAGGTCCCAAGTGAAGACTATAATTACGCCATAGCCATCGATCAACAATTGGTAAGAAAATGTCCTCCGCCACACTCTCCAGCAAGTTCCAGATATTGATTCCCAAAGACGTCCGGGAATCCATGAACCTGAAGCCCGGTCAGAAGCTTGATTTCATTCAAATTGGAGGATCACTGCGTGTGGTGCCCCAGCGCAGCATGAAGGATATTGCGGGCATCGCGAGTCATGTGACCGAGCCATTCGAGCGGGATCGCAGCGACCTCGATGACGATCCGGAACTACGAGCAGCGGTAGAAGCGCGCCTTAACTGGGCAGCAAACACGGTGGACGCCGCGCACAAGCGCTTCACACCTTGATTGTGCTCGATTCCTGTGTCTGGATTGAAGCGCTGCAGCTTACAAACACAGGTAAACAGTACCTTCCGTTGTGGAATGACGAAGAAAACATTACTGTGCCCGCGCCCGTGCAGTTCGAAATGTATCGCTGGTGTCTGCGCCGACTCAATGATGTCGCAACGTCCGCAGCGCTTAGTGCCATGCGCCGGTGCAAACTTTTGCCACTGAATGAAGTCCTGGCGCTTCGTGGCTCAGAGATAGCGCTTGAGCACGGACTCGCGGCAGTGGATGCGCTTATTTACGCGTCCGCGTTACAAATTGATGCAACGCTTGTAACCTGTGATGCGCACTTTGCAGGTCTGCCTTTCGTCGACTATCAACCCAAACTCCCTTCATAGCGCAACACGCACACCAACCATCCTGGAGCCAACATGACCGCCCGCCCCGATACCTTCCCGTTTAATTCTGATCAATCCGCCGCGCTGCTCCGCCGCATCGACAAACAATGGGATGACGAAATCATTCCGCAGTTGATCGAGTATGTGAAGCTGCCCGCAAAGTCGCCTTCGTTTGAGACAGACTGGAAACGCGCGGGGCAGATTCAGCTTGCGATTGAGCAGGCGCAAAAGTTTGTCGCGGCGCAGCCCTTGAAAAACATGACGCTGGAAATCATCACCCTTGAGGGTCGCACGCCGGTCCTGTTCTTCGATATTCCGGGAACTGGGACGAAGGCCAACGGCAAGACCGTCCTGCTATACGGTCACCTCGACAAGCAACCCGAAATGGCCGGTTGGCGCGATGATTCGGGCCCGTGGACGCCGCTCGTTGAAGACGGCAAGCTTTATGGTCGCGGCAGTGCGGACGACGGGTACGCGGTGTTTGCAACGCTCGCCGCTGTCATTGCGCTCGATGCCGAAAACATTTCACGCCCTCGTTGTCTTGGGCTGATCGAAACTTGCGAAGAATCTGGATCATTTGATTTGCCGCCGTATCTCGACGCGCTGTCTCCGCGCATGGGCGATGTCGGTCTCGTCGTCGCGCTTGATTCGGGGGCTGGCAGCTATGACGAATTGTGGGCAACGACGTCGCTGCGCGGGCTAGTGAATGGCACGATGACCGTGCGCATGCTGACCGAGGGCGTGCATTCGGGCGATGCCGGTGGCGCAGTGCCGTCCACTTTCCGCATCGCCCGGCAGTTGCTTGACCGCATTGACGATTCGGCAACCGGCATGACCAAATCGCCAGTGTTCAACGCGCCGATTCCCGAGGAGCGCGTGACGCAGGCGGCGCAAGCGGCCACAATTCTCGGCGACGTCGTATGGAAGCGTTTCCCGTGGCAAAGCTGCGGCGGCGCGCACGAATTCACGCTGCCGACCACCAAGGACCCGGTTGAACTGATCCTGAATCGTACCTGGCGCGCCGCGCTCTCGATCACCGGTGCCGACGGACTGCCTTCGACCAAAGACGCGGGCAACGTGCTGAGGCCGTACACGGCGCTGAAGCTTTCCCTGCGCATTCCTCCCACCGTGGACGGCGCTGCGGCAGCCGCCGAAGTAAAACACCTAGTCGAGAACAACACGCCGTACAACGCAGAAGTGAGCTTTGCCGGCGGCGGCTCCAGTGGCTGGAACGCGCCGGCGTTTGCGCCATGGCTTTCGGTTGCACTGGACGCGGCTTCAATGCACTACTTCGGCAAGCCCGCAGCCTACATGGGAGAAGGCGGCACCATCCCGTTTATGGGCATGCTCGGCGAGAAGTTCCCGCACGCGCAAATGCTGGTGACCGGCGTGCTCGGACCTAAATCGAACGCGCACGGGCCGAATGAGTTTTTGCATATTGCGTACGCAAAGAAAGTCACGGCCGCTACGGCGTTGGTGATTTCGGCGGCGTAGTCACGCTTACTGTTGGTGCTTGTTATTACTGTTTTTAAGGTTTCACTATGTTGAGTTCACGTTTCCTGCAGACTGCCGCAATTGTTGCATCGGCCTTTGCAACTATTACCTCCACAACTGCCTTCGCCGAAGCGCCCATGGCCAAGTCGCAAGCGCCCGGCTTTTATCGCATGATGCTCGGCGACTTTGAAATCACCGCGCTCTCCGATGGCACGGTTAAATTACCGATGAAAGATTTGTTGCTCAAGACGACGCCCGTCAAGGTCGACGCCGCGTTGAAGCGGGCTCATATTGGTTATCCCATTGAGACGTCGGTGAATGGCTATCTCGTCAACACGGGCGCAAAGCTGGTGCTCATTGACACGGGAGCAGCGGGCCTCTTCGGCCCGACGCTCGGCAACCTGGTGGCTAATCTCAAAGCGTCCGGCTACTCGCCTGAGCAAGTTGACGAAATTTACATCACGCATATGCACCCCGATCACGTAGGCGGACTGATGGCGGGCGGCGCGATGGCGTTCCCGAATGCGGTCGTTCGGCTCGATAAAGCAGACTCCGATTTCTGGCTGAGCGAGGCGAACATGAATGCGGCACCGAAGGATTCGCAGGGATTCTTTCAGGGCGCGATGGTCTCGTTGAAACCATACGTTGACGCGGGCAAACTAAAGACTTTTACTGGCAATACTCAACTCGTTCCCGGCGTACGCTCGGTCGCCAGCCACGGTCATACGGCGGGTCACAGCACCTACTACATTGAAAGCAAAGGCGAAACGCTCGTGCTCTGGGGTGATTTGATGCACGTCGCTGCCGTGCAATTTGCTAACCCGGAAGTCACCATCAAGTATGACAGCGACACCAAGCACGCCGCCAGCGAGCGCGCCAAGGCATACGCAGAGGTCGCGAAGAAGGGCTATCTCGTTGGCTCAGCGCACGTTTCGTTCCCTGGCCTTGGCTACGTAGCTAAAGGCACGGGCAAAGGCTATAGCTGGATTCCGGTGAATTACTCGTCAGGGAAATAGGGTTTCGATTACGCAGTATCTTGGCTCACGTCGCCAAGATCACTCGCAGTTCACCATCCTGCTCACGACATACGGTGAAGGTGATCTCGCCGCCGAACACTGATTGGTAGAAATTTAGCGCGGCTCCGCAGTCGCCGGTGCAGGCTACACAGGGTTGAATGACCATCGCGAACTTCCAGCCGCTCATTGGGGAAATTTTTCTGCGAGCGGGACAAACGTTTGCAAAAAAAGTTCGGCTCAGACTGCGGTCGTCGGTGGCCTTCGTTTAGATCAAATCGATGCTCAATTCGGAAACAGCTTTATCCTAAATTCATTGATTTATATGGGCTTATCGATCATTTTTCGAGATGTCGACTTGTGGCTATTTTCTTCCGAATCAAGCGGTAGCCCCAGTCGAATGGCGGTGAAATCGTATTTGTACAAAAAGCTGTTAGCTGAAATCAGCCAATTTCTGCTGCAGTAACGCGTGAAAAGCGTTTCTATTCACCCAAGCTGACACCCAAAGTGGCGACAATGTCATTGTGGGCACAGCGTTTGCTCCTATCGATCCTGAAATCGCTCAAATTACTCACTCGTCTGCACTATGACCATCCACGTCGCGCTGAACCACGTTACCCACTACCGGTATGACCGCCCGATCAATCTCGGGCCGCAAATCGTTCGACTGCGGCCTGCGCCGCATTGCCGCACCCGGATCATCTCGTACAGCCAGAAGATCGAACCGGCGGACCATTTCTGTAACTGGCAGCAGGATCCGTACGCCAACTACATGGCGCGTCTGGTGTTTGCCGAGCGTACACGGGAGTTCAAGGTCACGGTTGACGTCGTAGCCGAAATGTCGGTGTTGAACCCGTTCGATTTCTTCCTCGAACCTTCTGCTGAAAAAGCGCCGTTCACGTACTCTAACGAATTGAAACTCGAACTCGCGCCCTATCTCGGCACCGTGCCGATGACGCCGATGGTCACCGAGTATCTAAAAAAAGTGGACGTGAGCAAACGGCGCACGATTGACTTTTTGGTTGAGCTGAATGCGATGCTCTACAAAGACATTCGCTACCTGATCCGCATGGAGCCCGGCGTACAGACGCCCGAGCAGACGCTGACGCTCAAGTCTGGCTCATGCCGCGATTCCGGCTGGTTGTTGGTGCAGTTGATGCGCCACGTTGGGCTAGCGGCGCGCTTTGTTTCGGGCTATCTGATTCAGTTGACGCCGGACGTGAAGTCCATTGATGGCCCGAGCGGCCCTGTAGCGGATTTCACCGATTTGCATGCATGGTGCGAGGTGTATTTGCCGGGTGCGGGCTGGGTTGGGCTTGACCCAACCTCTGGCCTGTTCGCAGGCGAAGGGCATATTCCGTTGGCCTGCACGCCGCAGCCCTCTTCCGCCGCCCCGATTGAAGGCGCGGTCGATGAGAGCGAAGTGGAATTCGATCACCAGATGTCAGTGATGCGCATCTTCGAATCTCCGCGCGTGACCAAGCCCTACACCGAGGCGGCCTGGGAAACCGTGCTAGACCTCGGCGAAAAAGTGGACCGCGATCTGGTCGCGTGCGACGTGCGACTGACGATGGGCGGTGAACCGACATTCGTCGCCGACAAAGATCGTGACGCGCCGGAGTGGAACATCGCCGCGCTCGGCCCGACCAAACGTGGCTACGCCAATGCGCTCGTGCAGAAGTTGCGTGCGCAATAT
>JBBRGY010000055.1:0-11553 GCA_038223495.1 Burkholderiales bacterium
AACGTTCAGCGAGTTTTATGTCGGCACGCTGGCAGGACGCTCGCCTGAGGACTGGCAGTCGTTGCGGCAAGAATTTCTCACGACCGAAATTATTCCTCGTATCACCTTGGCAGCGCGAACCCGAGTACAAGATCACCTTAACGCGGGTGATATGGTCGTGATGACCACGGCCACCAATCGCTTCATCACTGAGCTTAGCGCGCGCTATCTCAACATTGAAAATTTGATCGCTACCGAGCCCGAACTCCTCGAAGGAAAATTCACCGGGCGTACTTTAGGCACACTCAATATGCGTGAGGGTAAAGTGGCGAGGCTGCACGCATGGCTGTCCGCGCGCGGCTCCAGGCTCGCCGACTACAAAAGCACCGCTTACAGCGACTCGATCAACGATCTCCCGCTATTGCAAGCTGTAAACACGCCCATCGTCGTCGATCCCGACGATAAGCTCGCGGCATGGGCGAACGAGCATGGACACATGAAGCTGTCGTTGCGCTAGAGCGAATCTCTAGCGTTCGCAGTCAGTAATTTTGCGCTTGGGCCTGCCTAAAATCTTCCGCGCCCAAAGCAAAAGGAAGAGAATCCGGACATAACAAGAGACCGGATTTCGATGGATCCTAGCGAATCGCTAATCGCCGCTGAACTTGCCAATGCGCTCGAGAGCCGCACATTCGCGCGCTCCGCACGGGCTCGCGATCTGCTGCGCTATCTGATCGAGAGCAAACGCTCCGGACGGCTAAAAGAAAGCGCCATTGCGCTCGATGTGTTTGGTCGCAACGCTGGAACCTACGACTCCGCCACCGACGGCATCGTCCGTGTGTCCGTCAATCGGTTGCGCGATCTGCTGGATCGCTACTACGCTGACGAAGGTCGAAACAATGCTCTCCGATTTGAGATTCAACGCGGCGGCTACACCCCGATTCTGCGCCGTCCGACACCGGTTGGACTGCCCAACTTACCGCGTATTGCGGTCTTGCCGCTCGCCAACTTCACCGGCGACGCCAACAGCGAAGCGCTATGCGACGGTCTGACGGAAGACATCATTGATGCGATGACGCGGGTTCCCGACATTCGCGTGATTGCACGTACTTCGAGCTTTCGCTACAAGGGCATGGCGCTTGATGTGCGCAATATTGCGAGCGAGCTATCGGTCGATGCGGTGCTTGAAGGCAGCGTACAAGTCGTTGGAGATCGCCTGCGCGTGACGGCGCAGCTCATTCTTGGAAGCGACGGCACGCACTTATGGAGTCACGCGTTTACGTTCGTGAGTAGCGAGCGTCGCGAACTGCAAGATGCGCTCATAGACATCATGCTGCGCTCGCTGAAACCCGGCATTCCATTGCCCGTGGCGGCCCCCTCTTCGGTGCCATCAATCGGCCCACAGGCGCAAAGTCTGATTGACCAGGCGCGCGGCCTCAATGTGACACAAGTGCCTGATAATCTGACGTATGCGGAGATGCTGGCGCAACGGGCCACCGAGCTTGCGCCTGAGCACGCCGAGGCATGGTTCGTGCTGGCAATGGTGCGCTATTCGCGTCGCTCTGCATTCAGTAGCGTGGCGGCGGATGAAGGCGGCGGTTCGGCAGCGTACGCACTGCACCGCGCACTGACGTTTGATCCTAACAACGCGCAGGCGATTTCGCTATCTGCGTACATCCTCATCACCGATTCACTGCAATGGAGCGAAGCGTTGCGTCGCGCAGAACGGGCAGTGTCGTTGGCACCGAATCACGCCGGCGTGAACGGTCGGCTGGCGTTCATACAGCTTTGTTTGGGGCGGTTCGAGGAATCCGTGCAAACGTACGCTCATGTTTTGTCGCTTGACCCTCTTGCTCCGCCCGCCAGGTATCACTATGCGCTTGCGTTGGCGGCTGCAGGGCGAACGGCTGACGCGCTACTCTGCGTTGAAGATGGTCGCAAACTCCTCGGCGATTCACTCTTGCTTCAAGAAACACTCTGCTCAATTTTGGAAATATCAGGTGATATCGAGACCGCCGCCAGCGTGTCACAAAAGGCGCTACTGCGCTTTCCTGCCTCAATCAGCCTTATGATGCATGCCGCTTACAGCCTCGCCGCCCAAGGACAGCTCGATCAGGCGCGAGCATTGTGTAACCGACATACGGCATCGCTGACTGCAAGCCCTACCTCGCAACACTACGTTCGCATGTACATAGAGAGCGGCGGTCAGGACTCGGATGCTTTCTTCCTGCATGCCATGGCGCTAGCAAGCAGCCATGAGCCGCACATCATGCTGCTCCCTGCTTCGCCCATTTTCAAGAAGTATCATCGTGATGCGCGTTGGCGAGTTTTGCTTGAGAAGCTCAGTTTCACGCAGCCCTAACTCATCAACTCGATCTTCACGCTCTCAGCTTTTACTTCTTTGCCATCTAACCAAACGTGTGCCTCACCGTTCTTCAGCTCTACTTTCACGATGCCGTCGCCCTGCAGCACCGCACCGTTGAGAAACCCATTGCTGACGTGATCGTGACCATATTGCTTTAGGTGTTGACCGGCGGCGACGATATCGACACTGAACGATTGAACCGGTTTCACAGGAACATGGTCGACGAAAAATTCGATGTACGGCTTGGAGTGGGCAGGTGGCCTCTCGATATTCACGCTCCCTGTCGACCTGGCCCGATATGAAGCGATGCCTATATTTTTGGCGGGCGCGCCTCGCGAAATCACGATCGTCATATCGCGGACATGATTTCCGCGCACCATGCCAAAGGCGTGGCCTCGCACCACGCTGATCGCGGTGCGCCGAGCGTCAGCTGATTTGCTCCCAGAAAAGATTGTTGGGCGACGAATCTCCGCGAGCAGATTGGGAAAGGTCGCTTGATGTGATCGGAAATGCACGACGCTTCCGCCCCCGGCGTCAGCCATGCGTTCTGCGGAGTCAATCGCTATCCCTACGTGCGTAATCGAACCTTTCGGCCATGGGCCGTCGCAAGTATCGTGAAAGAACAGCAGATCGCCCGGTTGCTGCCTACTCACCACGGGACCAACAGCATTACCCGCCAGCGAGTCCGCGAACCATTTACCGGGCGCGACATGAATACCTCTCCGGTGGTAATACGGAACGTCGGACACCTCAGGCAGACCAAAGCGTATGCCTGTCGCGGTCTCAAAACACCAGCGCACAAAAGATGCGCAGTACGGGTTCATTCCGTAATGAGCCGCCGAAAACGGATGATTGCGCCAACGCTCTGCGGCGTGGAGCACGGCGTTTGCACTGAGTGACATGTCTGACTCCTATGGTTTAAACAAGCCATCTGCGGCGGGCTTTTAAACAACCCGCGCCCGATAGCACTGAACACAAAGCAGACTGTATCCTTGAACAACGGTCGTTTTTCGCATTGGTGGCGTCCCGAGCGTTACAGCACGTTACATTCGCCGTTGTTGTTATCGACTGGCTTTTGCCCGTTCCTGCATCGTCAACCATAAATGAGTACAACCGTGACGCTCGCTGCCCGTTTAGCCCACATCGAACCCTTCCACGTCATGGAGATTGCCTCGCATGCACGCGCGCTTGAGGCGCAGGGCCGCGACATCATTCACATGGAAATTGGAGAGCCGGATTTTCCGACGCCGCAACCGGTGATCGACGCCGCGCAAACCATGCTCGCGAGTGGGCAAATTTATTACACCAGCGCGCTGGGCATTCGGCCACTACGCGAGGCGATCAGTGGGCACTACAAGCGCATTCACGGGCTCGACATCGCGCCGGAGCGCATCATCGTGACAGCCGGCGGATCAGCGGCACTGCTTTTGACGTGCGCGCTAATCGTCAATCGCGATGACGAAATTCTGCTGACCGATCCCTCGTATCCGTGCAACCGCCATTTCGTGCGCGTGATGGAAGGCGTGCCACGCACGATTGCAGTTGGGCCCGACGAGCGCTATCAGTTCACCGCCGATTTGATTGACCGCGCGTGGACGGCGAAGACCAAAGGCGTCCTGGTAGCGAGTCCATCGAACCCCACAGGAACCAGCGTGCGCGAGGGCGAGCTGAAGCGCATTGTGGATTGCGTCGCTTCACACAACGGCGTTCTTATTTCGGATGAAACGTATTCGGGACTGAACTACGGACGCAAACCCGAAACTGTGCTGGCGCTGACCGACGACGCGTTCTCGGTGAACAGTTTCTCCAAATATTTCAACATGACTGGCTGGCGATTAGGCTGGCTTGTCGCGCCTGAACGCCACGTTCGTGACCTAGAAAAGCTGGCGCAAAATCTCTACATTTCGCCCGCTGCGTTGTCGCAACACGCCGCGCTCGCCTGCTTCACCGATGCTGGCTATGCCATTGCCGAAGCCAGGCGAGCCGAATTCGAGACGCGCCGCAATTATTTCGCCAATGCGCTCACCAACATCGGTTTCAAAATCCCGATCCTCCCGGACGGCGGATTTTTTGTTTACGCCGACGTCAGCGCGTTCACTAAAAACAGTGAAGCCTTCGCCAGCAACATCCTGGATCGCACCAGCGTCGCCTTCGCGCCGGGCATCGACTTTGGCAATTTCCGCTCGCTGGAGCATGTGCGAATGGCATATGCTGTCAGCCTGCCAAAGCTTGAAGACGGCATTCGGCGGTTAACCCAGAATTTATAAGCACATCGAAACCCGATCAAACAGGTGCAATTACGTCACCGTCTGATCAGCAGCTTTTCTTTGAAACGACCTGTGCACCAGGGCTGGTTATCAATAAGTGTAATAGTCGATATTTCACTAAAATCGCCCTTAGCCCCCGTGCTTTCCATATTTCACGTAAAAGCTATTACTGCCACCGGCCCGCAATCCAGTAGTGACCGCGACCGTCGCGATGCCAATAACCAGGACTCCAGCGGCTATAGCCGCGCGCGGGCAACGTCCAATGGCCGCGATTCCACACATAGTCGCGACCATTCCAGCCGTGATAGCCGCCAATCCACACATAGCCGGGTCCCGGCGCAACGGTGATCACCTCGTTGTAAGCGGCAGGTGGCGCGCGATCCACATAAACCACGGATCCCAGCGGCACGGGTCCGCGCACTCCGACAGCACAACCACCGGCACCCAGCGCCAGCGCGCAGCACGTGAGAGCAGCGGAAATTAAACGGGTTGATGAATGACGCATGACGGTCTCCTTCGATTTGCGTTTGTCGTTACAAAAACAAAACGGCCCTCGAAGTTAGACCGTTGACTCGAAGTTACCACGCCGCAGATTGTTACTTTTGCTTACGAAGCGTCGTTGAAATAGCAAAGTCGACGCTACCTTTTGGGCCGCTCACCCGATACGCGGCAACCACCAGCATGCCCAGCAATACCGAGGCGACAAAGTTATGCGCCGTTGCCAGCAGAATCGGCTTCGCGAAGTGCACCGTGCTGATGCCAATCACGACTTGCACTACGAGCGCGGTTTGGATCCACATGGCTTGCCGCCGGAGCGCCGAATGCGCTCGCATGAGTGCGACCGAAGCCGCGATCACCACAGCGGATGTGACCACTGCACCGACACGATGCGCCCAGTGAATCGCACGCAGCCCTTCAATTGAGAGGAAGCTACCGTCAGGATTGCGCCCGAGCGCCCGGAACAGCGTGAAGCCCTCATTCCACGCCACCGTAGGCTGTAAATCGCCATTGCATCCGGGGAAATCGCCGCAAGCCATCACGGCGTAGTTAGTGCTGACCCAGCCACCCAGAAATATTTGTACCGCTAACGTGATCAGCGCAAGCCAAATGATGACTTTCACGCCAGCCGACACCATGATGGTCATCGCTCGCGTCTCGCCCGCGCGGTGCCGTTCTCGCATCCAGAACCAGATCAACAGCGCAAACAGCAGCATGCCGCCCATCAAATGCGTCGTCACGACAATTGGCATTAACTTGAGCGTCACCGTCCATTTGCCGAACAAACCTTGCAGACTGACAACAATCAACAGGAGTAGCGGCCACCCCACGCCAACGCTCGCCGAGCCAAAATCGTTCGCCGCTCGCAACCATGACGCGTTGCCGTCGCGGAATTTAGCCACCAGCGCCCGTACAAACATCACCAGAATTAGCACGCCGATGAACGACGCGACGTAGCGATGCAACATCTCGATCCACGCCTTAACGTGGTTCACCGGGCCATGCGCGCCGCCCTGATCGACGATGGCCTGATTGATTTGTGCGCTCGCCGTTGCCGGCAGCAATTGCCCGTAGCAACCCGGCCAGTCCGGACAGCCGAGCCCACTGTCGGTCAGGCGCACAAAAGCACCGAACGCAATCAGATCAAGCGTTAAGAACGCCGTGATGGCCACCAGCCGTCCCCAGCGCAGCTTCAGCCCCATGACCAGCCCGAGTAGCAACAGCACGAGCCACACGATGGCATTGAGTGTCGACAGGGAAAATTGCCAGAGAATCGGTGCTGAAGGATCGGGCATGAGAGTGCTCGCGGATTAGGCGGGCAGGATGGGGTACAACAAAACCATTTTAGGGAAATTCAGCGTCGGCTCGACCGACAGGCGCGGAGCGACACTAATTCGCTCGCCGATCCAAACCTTGTGCGGCGTAATAAGCGCGCTTTGCTACGTACATAGCGTCGTCGGCAGCACGCAGCGTCAGCTCCAGCCCACCGGCGCGTTCGCACACCGCCGACCCCACCGATAACGACAATCGCGGCCCTTGGTAGAACTGGTTATTGAGCTCTACGACCATGCGCAAGCTTTCCTTAAGTGCCGCCACTTCCGCCATACCGTGGCGCGGCAGCAGACACACGAATTCATCACCACCCACGCGCGCGGCTTGCAATTGATCGCCCAATGTCTTCTTCAGCGCCTCACCAGCGCGGCGCAACAACGCGTCACCGACTGAATGTCCAAACTCGTCAGTGACGCGTTTCAAACCGTTTAAATCCATCGACAACACGCCGACTGGAAACGGCCCTCGTCGATTCAGACGACTGATTTCGTCATCATAAAAAGCGCGGTTACGCAGCTTGGTCAGCGCATCATGTTTACCGAGAAATTCAAGGTAAGTCTCGGCTTTTTTCCGCGCACTGATGTCGGTGAGCGCTACTTGCACCAGATCCCACGTTGCCTCATGCCCCGGCAACACTGCCCACTGCATGTGCAAATGAATCGGATCACCGCGCAGCGAATAGTTCAGCGTCTCTCGCGATTGAAACAGCGAACCATTCCAGCAAGCGAGCAACTGCTCGGCAAACGAGCGTGCCATTTCGTCGCGAAAAATGTCCGACAGCCGCGCCAGCAATTCGTCTTTGTTGGCCGCGCCGAACAGCGTTAGCGTTTGCCGGTTGACGTCAATCACCCGAATGCGCTCCATGCAGGACAACACAAACTCAGGATGCACATCGCAAAAAGTGCGGAAGTCAGTGATGCCCTGCGCGCGCACATCATCGAGCATTTCTTTGACTTCGCTGAAATCCTCAACCCACCGCGACACCGGCGACAAATCAAACAGAGCGTGGGCATAGGCCTCGTTCTCTGTGGCCGACTTCTCAGCCCGCTTCTGCTCGGTGAAGTCCTCAAGCGCCATCAACATGCGGTCCCATGGCTTGGCGACGCTTTCCAGGCGATTCACATTGAGGCGAATATTCAGCGCGCGGCCATCGAGGCTGTAGTTGATTGTCTCGGTCTGGTAGGACGTCTCGCCGTTCCAGAGCTTTGAAATTTCGGCGGCCGCAGCAGACGTGTCGCTATGATCAAACAGGGCATTTCCCGCCGCCAGCAACTCACTCACGTCTTTTGCGCCATACAAATCCAGCGTGCGCTGATTGACCTTGAGCACTTTGATGCACGAAAAATACTCGGCGATCCCGGTCGGTCGCTCTGACAAATATCTGCCAACGTCGATCACACCCGCCATGCGCCACGACTGCAATAACTCGTAGACCTCGCTGAAATCTTCAAGCCACAATGACACTGGGGCCAGATCAAATAATGGGTCGGCTGCGTAGACATCCGTCGAAACGGGCAAGACGTTCATGTTGAAATCCTTTCTCTACACTTCGGATGATAGACAAGGCGGGAAGCGACGCCTCTTAGAATCACGCCATGCGTCTATTTCGTCTTGCCAAAATCGTCAGCGTGTTCCACCGATATGGACTCGACGAATTCGTTCTCACCGATTCTCCCAATTGGCTGCTGCGCGGCCTCGGCAAAGTGCTCGGTTCCCGTACACACGACGCGCCGCGTGGCGAGCGACTTCGGCGGGCGCTCGAATCGCTCGGACCCTGCTTCGTCAAATTCGGCCAAGTGCTGTCGACACGCCCCGATTTAATCCCCCCTGACATCGCGAGCGAGCTATCGCTGCTACAGGATCGCGTGCCGCCGTTTCCGGCAGAAAAAGTGAAGATAGTCCTGGAAAAAGCCTACGGGCGACCAGTTGATCAGGTGTTCGCGAGCTTCGACTGGACGCCGATTGCCAGCGCCAGCGTGGCCCAGGTGCATTTCGGCGCGATTGCCTTGAAGGTGGGTGACACCTTCGAGAGTCGCGATGTCGCCATCAAGATATTGCGCCCGAATATCAAGCCAGTGATCGAAAGCGATCTCGCGATTTTGCGTGTGCTTGCGGGCTGGGTCGAGCGATTCAGCGCCGACGGACGTCGCCTGAAGCCGCGCGAAGTTGTGGCCGAATTCGATAAGTATTTACACGACGAGCTCGATCTCGTGCGCGAGGCGGGCAACTGCTCACAGCTGCGCCGAAACTTCACCGGTTCGCCTCTGCTCTACATGCCTGAGGTGCACTGGGACTGGTGCGAGCAAACGGTGATGGTCATGGAGCGACTGTACGCGACGCCGGTCAACCAGATTGACAAGCTCAGAGACGCTGGCGTTGACATCAAAAAACTGGCGCGCGATGGTGTGGAGATTTTTTTCACGCAAGTATTTCGTGATGGTTTTTTTCATGCAGATATGCATCCCGGCAATATCGCAGTGCGCACCAATCCGGAAAATCTGGGCCAGTACGTCGGCATGGATTTCGGCATCGTCGGCACGTTGAACGACAACGATCGTCGCTATCTGGCCGAGAATTTTCTAGCTTTCTTTCGCCGCGATTATCGCCGCGTCGCCACCGCGCACATCGAATCTGGCTGGGTGCCACCGGGCACGCGCGTTGACGAGCTGGAAAGCGCGGTACGCAGCGTCTGCGAACCCATTTTTGATCGCCCATTGGCGGACATTTCGTTTGGCAAAGTGCTGCTGCGACTGTTTCAGGTATCGCGACGTTTTAACGTTGAGATTCAACCGCAATTGGTGCTGTTACAAAAAACATTGCTCAACGTCGAAGGCCTAGGCCGTCAGCTCGATCCGTACCTTGATTTATGGGCTACGGCGCAACCGTTCCTCGAAAAATGGATGCGCGATCAGGTCGGGCCCGAAGCGATGTGGCGGCGTCTGATTGAGCAAGCGCCCTATCTCTCCAGCGCATTGCCGCAAGTGCCGCGTCTGATTCATCACGTGCTGGAACAGCAGAACACGCCGCCGGCCCCCGTGGTGATCCGAACGAGCACGGGCTGGACGAATGTCTGGCTGGCACTCATCGCGATTTGTTTGCTGGTGATATTGGGAACGATGTGGATTCCGTTCTTGCTGGAGTAGAGCGCTAAGGTGAACCCATTTTCGCTCGAACAACCGTGGGGACGCGGTTACAGCGCCACACACACCCATAGGTTCGCCGATGGCGGCGCGTTGGTTGCCGATGCGTCGAAACCCTTTCTGCCGCGTGGTCTGGGTCGCAGTTACGGCGACGTGTGTGTCAACGACGGTGGCACGCTGCTGCACACGTTTCGTCGCGATCGATTGCTGGCGTTTGATGACGTACACGGCGTGCTTACGTGCGAAGCGGGTGCGTCGCTCGCCGATATCGCAGAAGCACTGCTGCCACGTGGCTGGTTTTTGCCGGTCGTTCCGGGCACACGCTATGTCACCGTCGGCGGCGCGATTGCCAATGATGTACATGGCAAAAATCATCACGTGAACGGAACATTCGGGCGCTTCGTCCGCGAATTAAAACTCTCGCGCTCTGACTGGCAGGCGACGCAAACTTTATTGCCGACAGACGCGTTGTTCGGTGCAACGGTGGGCGGTCTTGGGCTGACCGGTTTGATGCATGAGGCCACACTTCAACTTAAGCGCGTGCCGGGTCCCGGCATCGAGCAAGACACCCAAGTCTTTGGCGGCGACGGCGCGGTTGACGACTATCTTGCGCACGATCAGGCCAGCAAAGATTGGGAATACACCGTCGGCTGGATAGACACGCTCGATCCGAAGCTGCGCGGCGTATTTTTTCGCGGACGACATTGCGCTGGTCCCAAGGAATGGCTGGCACAGCAACCCGCTCGCCTGACGATGCCAATGGACGCGCCACGCTGGCTGCTCGGCGCATGGAGCGCGAAATCGTTCAACGCGCTCTACTACCGCGCACAAGCCATGCACACAGCCCGCCGTGAGACGATCCCGCTCTGGCAATTTTTCTTTCCCCTCGACGCCGTCAACGCGTGGAATCGCGCTTATGGCAAGCGCGGCTTTGTGCAGTATCAGTTCGTCGTTCCGACGGCGGCGGCGAGAGAAACAGTGCCAAAAATTCTCACGCATTTGCGCGAAGCACATGTCGCAAGTTACCTGGCGGTGATCAAAACTTTTGGGGATATCGCGTCGCCCGGACTCATGAGTTTCCCCATGCCGGGCACCACCGTTGCGCTCGATATTCCCGCGCCCAACGAGAAAGATCGCCGTGCGCTGGATCGCGCCGACGCGATGGTGGCCGATGTGGGTGGTCGCGTTTATCCGGCGAAAGATGCACGTATGTCCGCCACCCTATTTCAACGATTTTTTCCGCAGTGGCGCGAGCTGGAGGCAGCGCGCGATCCGGCGATTTCGTCGTCTTTCTGGCGACGCGTCACCGCCTCACAGGATGCACCAAAATGAGTAAGACCAACGTTGTCGTGGTGGGCGCGACGTCAGCCGTGGCGCAGGCAGCCATTCGCATCTGGGCGCAGCGTGGAATGGAATTGACGCTCATCGCGCGGAACGCTGACGAACTTGACCGTACCGCCGCAGACGCCCGCGTGCGTGGCGCGCCAACGGTCACCGCGGTGATTGGGGATTTGACCGACACCGCCTTCATCTCGGAAACCGTTCGCGTGATGAACGTACCGCGTGTCGCGCTCGTGGCGTACGGCAGCCTCACAGATTCCGCGCGCGCCGATAGCGACGCTGCGTATCTGACAAACGAGCTGACCGCAAACTTCACCAGCGCCGCGCTGTGGGCGCAAAGCCTAGCGGAGCGCATGGCGGCAGAGAGCGCAAACGGCGGCACCATCGCCGTCATCTCATCAGTCGCTGGAGATCGCGGACGTGGCAGCAATCATGCGTACGGCGCCGCCAAAGCGGGCCTGACCGCCTTTTGCTCTGGTCTGCGCGCACGCATGGCAGCGCGGCGCGTGCATGTGGTCACTGTCAAACCCGGTTTCATCGACTCGCCGATGACCGCGCACATCGCGAAGAAAGGCGCGCTCTGGGCAACACCTGAAGCGATCGCGAAGGGCGAGGCCATCGGCCTCGTCGAGCT
>JBBRGY010000056.1:0-11539 GCA_038223495.1 Burkholderiales bacterium
CCGGACGGCGTGGTTTCGGTCGCCGCCGATGACATGCATTTTCCGAATGGAATGGTCATCACGCCTGACGGCAAAACCATGATCATCGGCGAAACCTTCGCTCGGCGATTGACGGCGTTTGACATCGCGGCAGACGGCTCGCTCAGCAATCGTCGCGCCTGGGCAGAGCTTGGCAAAATTGCACCGGACGGAATCTGTCTTGACGCCGAGGGTGCGGTGTGGGTCGCCTCGCCTCGCACCAATGAGTTCTTGCGCGTGCTCGAAGGCGGGGCCATCGCGCAGCGCATTGCCGTGTCGAATCAGGCGATTGCCTGCGTGCTCGGCGGCGAAGACGGCAAACGTTTGTTCATGGTGATCGGGCGCGTGAAACCTTACGGCGAGGCGATGGCCACGCGCGTCGGACGCATCGAATATCTTGACATTGAGGTTGCCGCTGCGGCACCGCCACGCTAAATTACCTCATGGCTTTTTGCTGAAAACGCCATTTATTGGGGGCTGTAAGACATTAAGTGCGATAGTCGACTTTATCGCTTTTGGCTGCTTAGCCCCTGAAGAAACGTCGTTTCTGGCAAAAGCTGTCACCGATTTTCCGTAACAATTTTGGCCTGCGCTGGCGCGGCGAGACGCCTTGGTTAGCTGAACTGTCCGAAATTGGGTGAGCGTTTTTCGGCGAATGCTCTGAACGCTTCGGCGGCTTCGGGGGACTTCAGTCGTTGCGCGAATACTTCGCTTTCGCGATCCATAGTTTGCGCGAGCTTTTCGCCATCGCGCATCAGTCGCTTGGTGGCGCGAAGGGCTCCGATCGGTTTTTCGGCGAGCGTGTGCGCAACGGCGAGCGCCTTTGCCCGCAGGCTGTCAGCACCCACCAGATAGCGCGCCAGCCCCCATTCCACAGCCGTTTTTCCGTCGACGGGTTCGCCCAGCGCCACCATGCTAAACGCGCGCGCATAACCGATGCGAGCCTGCAGAAGCTCGCTCGACGCCGCTTCGGGCACCAGCGCGAGATTGACGAATGGGGTGATCAGTCGCGCCTGTTCGGTCACACACACGACGTCGCAGTGCAGCAGCATGGTGGTGCCAACGCCGACCGCGAGCCCGTGCACCGCAGCGACGATGGGTTTGTCGGCCATCGCGAGGCCGCGAAGGAAACGGCTCACGTGGCGTTCGCCGGTGTTGCTGCCCGCTGAGATTGACGCGAAATCGCTCAGGTCATTGCCCGCCGTGAAGCAGTCGCCCTCACCGCGAATCAGGATACAGCGGATCGCGGGATCATCCTGCGCTCGCTGAAGGCCATCGGCGAGCACGCCGTACATCGCATTGGTTAGCGCGTTTTTCTTCTCGGGCCGGTTCATCGTTAGGCTCATCAATGACCCCGCGATATTGACAATTACCTGTTGATCCATTTCCGCCTCCTAGCGAATGTGCGCGCTTGCCAGCGCACCAATTTATGTTGCTGGGCCAAAGGATAGCGCGCCGCTTTAGTGCTGCAATTTCAAACGGTGCGAAGTGGTTTTTTGCTGCCACTGATCGGATCGTTGACGCGGGCAAAGCGGTCGCGCTAACCTAGCGCCTGACCGCCACGTGCTCACCCCAATCCGCAAAGCGCATGTCCACAATGCCTTCCCACGCAGTTGCCGCCACCTACGCCGAATATCCGCCCGCCTTGCGCAAGCGCGTGCTGGCGTTGCGCACGCTCATCCTCGATGTCGCGGTAAAGACGCCTGGCGTTGGTCCGCTGGACGAATCGCTGAAGTGGGGCGAGCCCGCCTTTGTGACCGCGCAGTCGAAAAGCGGAAGCACGATTCGAATCGCATGGAAGAAGTCTCAGCCGCAGCACTACGCCATGTATTTCAACTGCCAAACCACGCTGGTGGACTCGTTCAAGACGATGTTCCCGACGGCGTTTAAGTTTGAGGGCAATCGCGCACTGGTGTTTGCGCACCATGACGATGTGCCCGTTGCGGCGTTGCGCATCTGCGTGGCAATGGCGTTGACCTACCACGTGAGCTAAACGTCTGAAAATCCTGATCGACGCGCGCGCAGCGGGCGTTCGGCTTCTGTAGTCGATGACGGGAATTGCGTTAACAGCTTTTAGATGAAATGGCGACTACACAAGGGATAATCGCGTTTTTCGCCATTTATCGATAAAGCTCGTTTTGTGCGCTACGCCCCTATGTATTGGCGGTTTATAGAAAAAGCTGAAAAGAACTTTACTTCGAAACGATCACCGATTTCTGTTCTGAGTTGAGCGACGGCGGCCTCTGCAACAATGTCCGCTGTGCCTCGTTGATTCGTCTGATGTCTTTTTTTCGCGATCTTTCCCTCTCCGCCGTCGTCAGCGGTTTTGTTGTTGTGCTCGTAGGCTTCACCAGCACGGGGGCGCTGGTGTTTCAGGCGGCGCAGTCGCTAGGTGCGACACAGCCGCAAATCAATTCCTGGATGTGGGCGTTGGGGCTCGGCATGGGCCTCGCTTCGATCATTCCGTCGCTCATTTACAAGAAGCCCGTTGTCGCCGCTTGGTCCACCCCCGGCGCTGCGTTAATCGCCACAAGCGCAGCGGGCGTGACGATGCCGGAAGCGATTGGTGCATTCGTGCTGTGCGCTGTTCTCATCATCATCGCGGGCGCGTCAAAAATTTTTGAGCGCATGATGAATCGAATTCCTGTGGCGATCGCGTCGGCGATGCTCGCGGGCGTGTTGCTTCGCTTCGGTTTGGACGCGTTCAGTTCGATCAAAACGGCGCCGGCCATGGTGCTCGCCATGTTTGCGCTTCACCTGCTGGGGCGACGCTTCTGGCCGCGGTATGGTGTCGTGGGTGTGCTTGCGGTAGGGCTCGCATTTGCTGCCAGTGCGGATGCATTGAAATGGTCAGCGGTGACGGTTGAATGGGCGACACCCGTGTGGGTGACGCCTGAGTTTTCGCTGAATGCAATCGTCGGCCTTGCGCTACCACTATTTTTAGTGACGATGGCGTCGCAGAATATGCCCGGCGTGGCCGTGATGCGCGGCGCGGGATACGACACGCCGATCTCGCCAGTGATCACCACGACCGGCGTCATCAATCTGATCTTTGCGCCGTTCGGTGCGTTCGCGCTCAATCTCGCAGCGATCACGGCTGCGATTGCGATGGGCGAAGAGGCGCATGAAGACAAGGACAAGCGCTACACGGCAGCGGTGATGGCCGGGGTTTTCTACTGTGTGATCGGCCTGTTTGGTGCGATTGTTGGCGGACTGTTCGCAGCGTTTCCGCGTGAGCTGATTGTCGCGTTGGCCGGGCTCGCGCTCATGGGCACCATTGGCAATGGGTTAGCCGCCGCAGTCACTGAGGAGAAAAACCGTGAGGCGGCGATCATCACGTTTTTAGTGACGGCATCCGGTGTGTCTTTGCTTGGCATTGGCAGCGCATTTTGGGGGCTGGTTGCGGGTGTTGTCGCGATGGCTGTTTTGAGTCGGCGACCTGCCTGATATTTTGCGCGGATGGCCCTGAGCGAATTATTCTTTCACTACGGTTGGCTCAAACGTGACGTATATGCGTTCTGTGAAACAAATACATGTGGCTTCCAGAAAGGAATAGTTGATGAGAACGGCGCAGTAAATGCGAACATCGCACACGGGCGTTAAAACCGCGACACGCCAAGTTCACCACGACTGGAAACGGCTCACCTATCAATGAGTCAAAATGCGGCAAATGCAGCGGCAACATTTCTTCGGTAAATCATGCAAATTGCTAAACACCTAGTCCCGCGCGAAATTCAGGCGATCGAATCGATTGAACTTACATTTGTTCAACGAGAAAAAGCTCGCTTGCGCACTACGATGGCCAATGGTGAGGAAATCGACATTCAGCTTAATGTCGGAACGGTGCTTTCGCACGGCGATAAGCTGGCCCTTGCCGATGGCCGAATCGTTGAAGTGATCGCCGCAACTGAATCGCTGTACGAAGTCCGCGCAAATACCGCGGCTCAGTTGGCGCGGATTGCGTACTGCATCGGCAATCGACGTCTGCCGTTGCAAGTGGACAATGATTGCCTGATCATGCGGCCAGATCATTCGCTGCGAGCTATCGTTGAAGGCCTTGGTGGCACGGTCACGGAGGTGCAGCGAAGCTTTCAGCCCGAGAGCAGCACGCCTCGCTAGACGTAGCGCGACGCTGCAAACCGCTCGTTAGAGCGTCACGACGATTTTTCCCATTGCCTGTCGCGATGAAAGCCGTTTCAGCGCATCTTTGGTGCCTTCGAGCGTCACCGTTTCGGTGATGCTTGGCGCAAGCTTGCCGCTCTCAAACCATGCGGAAAGTTGTTGCATATTGGCGAGATGGCCCTTTGGGTTGACGACCGTGCTGTCGCCCCAGTAAACACCAAGAATCTGGCGCTCTTTTAGCAACGCAAGATTTAGCGGTATCTTTGGTATCTCGCCCGCTGCAAAACCAACTACGAGGAAGCGTCCGCGCCAGCCGAGTGACCGAATCGCTGGTTCGGCATACGGGCCGCCAACGGCGTCGTAAACCATCTCGACGCCTTTCTTGCCGACGATAGCCGTGACCTGATCGCGCCAATCGGCATTCGAATAGTTCACGCAATGGTCAGCGCCGAGGGACTTGCAGAGTGCCAGTTTTTCGTCAGTCGATGCGGCAGCGATCACAATTGCGCCCATCAGTTTGGCGAGCTGGATGGCCGTGGTGCCGACACCGCCAGCAGCACCGAGAACAAGTAGTGTTTCACCCGGTTGCAGGTTGCCCACATCCTTCAGCGCGTGATACGAAGTGGCGTACGTCAGCACGAAGGCGGCTGCCTGCTCAAAGCTCATGGACTGCGGAATCGGCATCAGGATGCGCGCATCGGCTTCTGCATATTCAGCAAAGCCGCCACGACCCGTACTGATCACCCGGTCGCCTACTTTCACGTGAGTGACACCTTCACCTACGGCGTGAATGACGCCAGCGAATTCAGCGCCGGGAACGAACGGCGTTTGTGGTTTGACCTGATAGAGGCCTTGAACAGTCAATGCATCGGGAAAATTGAGTGACGCTGCCTTGATGTTGATCGTGACTTTGCCGGGACCGGGTACGGGGATCGGCAAATCCTCAATGGTTAAGTCATCGAGAGGGCCGAATTGTTTGCAGACGAGGGCTTTCATGGGGCGTAGTTCAGTTGGCGCAGAGCATTAAAGTTGAATCGATCTTTTACCGTAAACGACCGGATAGTCGGGGCGTCCCGTCCTAGCCCACGTAATTAGATTGCGCGCGGCTTTGGTGCGCAGTTCGATCTCGCTCTCGACAGAGTAGAACGCTGAGTGCGGCGTAAGTACCACGCGTGGGTGCTCGGTGAGTGCGCCGCCCGGACGAGCAGGCTCGGTGGGTAGCACATCTAATCCCGCAGAGTCGAGCTGGCCGTTTGCGAGCGCCGCAAGCAGGTCGGGGATATTGATCACGGCGCCGCGTGATGTGTTGACAATGTAGCTGCCAGGCTTCATCGCGGCGAAACAGCCCGCGTCAATCATGCCGCGCGTTTCGTCATTGAGCAACACATGCGGTGATACCACGTCCGCATGGGCGAAGAGTTCATGTAGGTCGCGGACACGTTCAACGAAGGCCGGAAAGTCACCATCGATCAGGTACGGATCGTACGCAACTACCCGCTTGAAAATATTGCGCGACACATGGGCCATTCGCTTGCCAATACGTCCGAGCCCTACGATGCCGAGCGTCATTTCAGTGGCACGACGGCGCTTGCCGTTTGATTCGTAATGCCATTTACCGGCGCGGATGTCGTTAGTATGAAATGTCGTGCCGCGAATAATGTCGAGTGCGAGTGCAAGCGCGTGTGTGGCAACTTCGCCGACGCCATAGTCTGGCGAATTGGCGAGCCACACGCCGTGTGTTTCGCACGCCGCGTGGTCAATCGTGTCGTACCCGGCACCGATGCGTGAACAGATGCCAACGCGCGGCAGTGCTGTCAGTACACGATCAGTCACCGGCGCGTACTGCACTAGTAGACCGTCGGCATTACAGTCCGTGGCAGCGCGTATGACATCGTCTTCGGTTTTTGTCTGCGCGATGACCAGGCGCATTCCTGCATCGGTGAAGAGTGTCTCTTCAATTTTGAAATGAGACGCGTCGAAATCAGTGATGAGAAAAGTTGCCATAAATAGTGGGGAGGAGCGGTTCTGCCTCGAAATTAGTTCATAAATTTGACGAGCCAAAGTGACAGCGATGGGAATATCACCAAGAGCGCGGTGCGAATAAAATCTGTCACAAGAAACGGCAGGATTCCGCGATAACTTTCAGCCATCGGAACATCTCTGGCCAATCCGTTGATCACGTAGACATTGAGCCCTACCGGTGGCGCGATCAGCCCAATTTGCACCACCATGAGTATCAACATGCCGAACCAGATCGCCTTGCTCTGAACGTCCATGCCGTAAATATCGAGACCGATCACAATTGGAAACACGATAGGCAGCGTCAAAAGGATCATGCTCATCTCGTCCATCACACCGCCAAGGATGATGTAGAACAACAAAATCAGCACGATGATGAACACGGGCGATGCGCCGGAGGCAGATACCCATTGCGCAAGCTGCGCGGGCATTTGCGACAGCGCCAGCGCCGAGTTAAGCAAGTCTGCTCCGAGAAAAATCAGGAAGATCATGCCAGTGTTGGAGGCTGTACCGAGGAAGCTTTCTTGCACGCCCTTCATCGTGAGTTCGCCTTTGGCGAGGGCTGCGATGAAGGTGGCGAGTGCGCCAACCGAAGCCGCTTCAGTCGGTGAAAATACGCCGCCATAAATGCCGCCAAACACGACGATGAAGATAATCACGATCGGCCATACGGGCTTCAGTGCTGCTATGCGGTATGCAGTTGATTGACGTGGTGCCTGTGGGCAATGCTCAGGATATTTTCTGGCAAACCACATGATGGCGAACAAATAGCCAATCATGGCCATGATGCCAGGGATGATTGCGGCTGCGAACAGTTTGGCGATGTTTTGTTCGGTCAAGATGCCGTAGACAATCAGGATTACCGACGGTGGAATCAGGATCCCCAGCGTGCCACCCGCCGCAAGCGTTGCGGTGTAAATTCGTCCGCTGTAGCCTAGGCGTTTCATCTCGGGAATAGCTACTTGCCCGATGGTCGCCGCCGTTGCAACCGACGAACCACAAACGGTTCCAAACATCGCACAAGCGAGCACAGCCGCCATTGCCATGCCGCCCTTGACGTGGCCGATCATGGCGTTTGCGGCACGGAACAGGTCTCGCGACAACCCACCTTGTGTCGCGAAATATCCCATCAGCAAAAAAAGTGGAATCACCGAAAGGTCATACACCGACAAGCGAGCGAACGCCACTCCCTTCAGATGCGCAAGCAGTGCTTCAGGCGAAGCTAGCAACCAGTAACCGATGAAGCCAGGAATCAACATCGTCGCGGCGATAGGTACGCGAATGACCATTAGCAGCATCATCAGGGCAAGGAGCCCAAGTCCGATCAGCGTCGGTGTGGTCATGGCTGCACGCCGTCTGCGGATCGATTACCAGTATCACCACGCAGAATCTTCGCTGCAAGCGCTAAAGCGGCGAGCGTAGCTAGCGCAAAGCACGGGGCCATCAACGCGTAGGTCCACCACAATGGCATGCTGATCACCATCGAAGTTTCACCCGAGCTTTTGACTGATATCGTTCCCACGAAAGTGCGCCAAGCGAACAGGCCCATCGCGAAGGCGAGCGTAAGTGCGCCTACTGCGTCGAGCACTCGCCGAGTGTTCTCACTTGCTTTCGCGGTGAAGAAATCCACGATCAGATTGCCACCCGAGAACAGGCAATACGGAAAAAATGCAGAGATTGCCACTGCAATCGCATATTGCGTGATCTCCACATCTCCAGGGATGGGTTGATCGAATAACTTGCGGCTAAATACCGAGATAACCGTCATCAATGCGATCAGCATCAACATGACGCCACCGACATAAGCAAACCAGAGCGATATGCGCTCAATCCAGCGAGTCCAGTTCACTATTTAGTCGTCAACTATTTTTTGATGCGGTCATCGGAAGGAGCGCGCAGCATATCGTGCGAACCTGACAGGTTGCGCGAATGCCTCGGCGTGGTTTGTGAGCAGATCGTTAAGCGGGTAAGGCCCGCCCAACGATGCTCTTAAGTGGTGACGGGGCCCGCCTACTTCTCGTACTTTTTGACCAAGCCTTGCGCCTTCGCCAGCAGCGCCTTGCCGTCGTTGCCCTTGGCCGTTGCGTCGGCAACCCATTCGTCATACAAACTTGCTGACGCCGTGCGCCAATTCGCCAGTTCGCTTGCCGGAATCATGTAGAACGTGTTTTTGTGATCCTCTGCCGCTTTCCGTCCCGGCGCTGCAGATTCGTCCCACGTTTTGCCAGTCTGCTTGACCAGCGCCGCGCCCGAATTATTGTCGATCACTTTTTTCAGTTCCGCAGGCAGGGAGTCGTATTTCGCCTGGTTCATCGCCATGATGAAAACAGCGCTGTAGAGCGCGCGTTCTTTCGGGTCGGTCTCAGAGTGGAACTTCACCATCTCGTGCAGTTTCACGCTTGGGATGACTTCCCATGGCAGCATAAATCCATCGATCACGCCCTTGCTAATTGCATCGGGAATCGCTGGGAGTGGCATTGAAACGGGAGTTGCGCCTAGCTTCGACAGCAGCTTGTTGGTCTGACGCGTTGGCGCACGCATTTTCAGGCCCTTAAAGTCGGCGAGCGTTTTGATCTGCTTATCACGGGTGTGAACATAGCCCTCGTCATGCGTATGAAACATGAGCGGTTTGACGCCAGCGAATTCCTTTTGCACGGCAGGCGTTGTCAGGTAATACTCCCACACGGCTTGCGACGACGCTTCCGCGTTTTCGTTCATGAACGGAAGCTCGAACACTTCCATCAATGGGAAGCGACCTGCCGTGTATCCAGGCAAGGTGTAAACGATATCGGCGACGCCGTCTTTGGCCTGGTCAAACAGTTGTGCAGGCGTGCCACCCAACTGCATCGCCGGGAAAAACTGGCACTTGAGCTTGCCGCCGGATTCTTTGTTGATCTTGTCGCACCACGGTGCCATGACTTTGTTCGGAGCCATCGCGCCTGGTGCCCAAAAGTGCGAGAACTTCAGCGTGATTTCTTGCGCGTGTGCAGCGCCCGCTAACGCCATCGCCGTACTGAATACCACCGCCTTGATAGTCAAATTCATCCCGCCTCCTTTGATTGCAAATTACGGGTGATGCTAACGTCAATGCTACGGTCGTACGCTAGCGAAAACCCCTGCTAATTTTCAATGTTATAGCGCAACCGCCGGAGCAATTCGACCGTAACACTGTCCAAAACCTAGGCGTGCCACGCCTGTCTTTTCGCAATGTGCCCGAAGGATGACGGCGTCTCCGTCCTCCAGGAAAGTACGTGATTCGCCGCTGGCCAATGTCACCGGTTGTTTGCCGCCCACCGTGAGCTCGATTAGCGCGCCGGCTTCTGTTGGCGTGGGGCCAGATAGCGTGCCCGTGCCAAGGAGATCACCCGCCTGCAGATTGCAGCCGTTAACCGTGTGATGGGTGATCAGTTGCGCGAGCGTCCAGTAAGCATGGCGATAGCTCGTCAGGCACAGACGCTCGGGCGGCAGGGCGAGCTCCCGCATCCGCGCCGTTTCGATCAATACTTCGATTTGTATGTCGAAGGCCCCTTGCTGGCGGTTTTCCGGTGAGTCGAGATAGGGCAACGGCTGCGGATCATCAGCGACACGCATCCAGGCGACGCGATACGGTGCAAGCGCTTCAAGCGTGACGATCCACGGCGAAATCGTAGTGGCAAAGTTCTTCGCCAAGAAGGGGCCGAGCGGCTGATATTCCCATGCCTGCAAATCGCGCGCGGACCAATCGTTCAGCAGGCAAATACCAAACGCGTGTGACTCTGCCTGTCCAATACCCACCCGACTACCCAGTGCGTTTCCCTGCCCAACGAAGATGCCGAGCTCAAGCTCGCAATCCATCCGTTTGCTGGGCGCCAGTACCGGCTCTGTGGCACCGGGCGGCATGATCTGGCCAACAGGGCGCGGAAAAACCTGACCTGATATGGCCACGGACGATGCGCGACCGTGATAGCCAATCGGCACCCATTTATAGTTAGGAAGCAGAGGATTGTCTGGGCGGAATAGACGACCGATATTGGTGGCGTGGTACACCGAGGTGTAGAAGTCGGTATAGTCGCCAATGTGCGCCGGCAGAGCGAATTCCACATCGCTCTGGGCGATCAGGCAGCCGACGATGATCGACTCATGCGGCGACCCTGTCCGCAGCACTTGTGACAGCGCCAATCGCAACGCAGACCATGCGCGTAGCCCCATGCCCATCAGTCGGTTCAGCGTTGGTTCTGCGGCGGCGCCGCACGCCTCAGCAGCTGCACCGCTAAGTAGCAAAGTACGCGCGAGTTTGGCAAGATCAAGTACTTCATCGCCAATGGCTACGCCGCCTCGAAAAGCTTCGTCTGAGCCGGCACGGCGAAACACGGCGAATGGCAGATTTTGAATGGGGAAATCGGTTACGCCATCGTTCGCTGATTCGACGAAGGATTGCAGGGCTGGGTCATGGGTTTCGTTCAGTAGTGTCATATTCCTGTAGCCCGGATGCTCGCATCCGGGTTCGTCAGTCAATCGCGAAGCGCCAATCGGGCCTCGTCGGGTTACGGATTGTTGGGATCGAAGTACTTTTTAATCCCCGTCCAGCATTCAATGTAGTTCTGTTGCAACTTAGGCGACTGTAACGCCTGCTGCGTTGGTCGAATCACAGCTTTGGTCTCAAACATGAATGCCATCGTGTCGGTGATGTAGTGCGGCTTCGTCGTGTCGGCATTAGATGCTTTTTCAAACGTTTCAGCATCCGGTCCGTGACCCGTCATGCAATTGTGCAGGCTTGCGCCACCAGGCGAAAATCCTTCGGCTTTCGCGTCATACGCGCCGTGGATCAAGCCCATAAATTCACTCGCGATGTTGCGATGAAACCAGGGTGGACGGAAGGTGTCCTGCATCGCGAGCACACGCGGCGGGAAGATCGCGAAGTCGGTGTTGCTTACGCCAGGGGTGTCGGACGCAGAATGCAGAACAAGGAATATCGACGGATCAGGATGGTCGTAGCTGATCGATCCAATCGCATTGAAACGGCGCAGATCGTATTTGTACGGCGCGTAGTTGCCGTGCCATGCGACGACATCGAATGGGGAATGACCCATTTGCGCTGACCAGAGATTGCCGCCAAATTTCGCGATTAACTCGGTTGATATCTCTTTATCTTCGTACGCTGCAACGGGTGTCAAAAAATCGCGAGGGTTAGCGAGTCCGTTTGCGCCAATTGGACCACGGTCTGGCAGACGAAATGGAGCCGCGAAGTTCTCGCAGATATAGCCACGTGCGACCTCATCCATCAGCTCAACGCGAAAGCGCACACCGCGAGGTATCACTACGATCTATTGTGGCTCTACTTCGATCACGCCAAGCTCCGTAACAAAACGCAAGCGACCTTGTTGTGGAAGGATCAGCATCT
>JBBRGY010000057.1:0-11529 GCA_038223495.1 Burkholderiales bacterium
AGGCTTTTCGCGCCAATATGTTGCGCCTACTCAATCAAGCCCTTGAACTAAGGATTGAAATTGAGCGATTTACGCTGTTGAAAACATCGTCATCAGCTTTGCGTTGAAATAGCCATCAGAGCGGGGCTGACCGCAAAAAATCGTGTTTATCAACTTGGACGATTGTGAGGGCATAGCCCCGGTAAAACATAGGATTCGATAAAAAGCTATATAAGCAATTCATCTGTTTTCGTGTGACTAAAAACTTATGCGACTTGCCCCAGAAGGGCCGCTATTCGTGTCGCGAAGCACTTTGCTTGTTGAAATCGATCACGATGGCACCCGGCTCACGCTGAACATAAGCAATTTGCACCCCAGCGCCATAACGCGCCTGAAGTTGGTTCAAGAGCGGAAGCGGATCATGGTCATTGACAAAACGCATCGTCTCGCCAGGGGTGAGCGAGTCAAGCGCACCAAAAATGGCCGCGTGGCGAAACCGCTTGGCAACGCCGCGCGCGTCAAACGGGTAAATAGCTTCGGGCGATGTGTGATTGCAGGCGTGTGACATGAGTTTCATTCTTTCAATTTGATGAGGATGATTAATGGGCTGCCCGATTCATCACTTCGATCAGCTCGGACGGTTCGATGACGGCTTCCGCCATCGGAAATAAGGTGCGCTCCTCGAAGCGCACGTGCTCGTTCATGGCCATGCCCCACGGTGCCAGCGCCAACAGATCGCCCTGACGGATGCGCCCCACCAATGCCCGAAGCTCGGCGTGTTGCCGCAGTGCCACGGCAGCCGACGCGCCTTGCCCCGCACGTTCCAGCGCGGGCAGCAGTGTTTGTTCTTCCAGTGCGAAATGCGCAGCAAAGCGCGGCCAGCATTCAAGCAAGTGGGCACACTGCGCCCGCGCATCAGCACCGTGCGGATCTGTCTCATTGGCGCATGCACGGCGGGCTAACACCAGTGCCTCCTGATGCTCGCGGGAAAGGCCTTTGAGTGCTTCAGCACGTTTCATGGCCGCTTACCAAACTGAACGCGCCCGCAGAAGGCTCCAAACGTTTCGACGAGAAACGCAAGAATGGCGTTGCAAACGGAAGGCATTTAAGCGGGTGAATTTGTGAAGGATTTATAAGATTTATTATATATACATCTTATAATGAACGTTCATTCACAACAGAGACGCGCCATGACACAGACTGCCAACGCCACGCAAATCGACACTCGCCTCATTCAGCCGAACAGTCGTCTCTCTTTGGTATTCAGGACGTTTGACCTGCTCGGTGTCGATACGACGATGGAACTTCTCAGCGACAACGATCCCGAGGCAATGCGAGGTGAGTTTGAGATGGAGAAACCAAATCTCTTCGCTTGGGAATATCTGGAAAGCGGCCCCGAGGTCTGGCGAGTTGCAGTGACCAAACTCAAAGGCAAACACGGCGTGACTAGCTGCTGCGGTGCATGCGGCGGCTAGGATTCGCAACGGGCGCCAAACCGTTCTGTAGCTTTCACCGCGAGGTGGGGTTCGAGCTCGCGACCAAGAACCAAGGGACATTGCAGTCGCGTTTCCAATCTGTTCGCGCCACTTAATACTTGAAAAATCCGGGATCAATCAGATACCAATTCACAAGACCTGCGAGCATGCCAATGACGAACACAAGGGTCACCAAGGTCTTTTCTTTGATGGTGTGTGGCTTGCCAGCCATCGTCGGGAAAGCCATGAGAAAGAGCCCGCCAACGCCACACAGCGGCGCAAACGCAGCTACCTTCATCGAGTATTTGTGTGACACAAACAACTGTTGCCAGTTGTAATAAACGAGGACGATTGAAACGATCAGAAGTCCCACAAAAAGCAGACGCGGTTTGATGTGGTTCATGAGTTTTCTGTATTTCGAGTGAGTCTGACGGCCAGACGTCCGCAGAGTACGGGTGCTCTGAACGACCGTTTGCTTGCCGTCACGGGACGTTGAATTTGTTTTCAAACTCAGGCTTTTCAGCGCGGCAGTAGACGCCCGCGATCTTCCAGGCACCGCCTTCTTTTTCCATCAGATAGTCAACGCGATGCAAATACGATTCACCGACGCGACCGCGTCGATAAAGGATGTAGGCGTGGCTGTCGCTGGAAGCTAGTTTCGCAGGCCAACCGTTCGCTCGCGCTTTGCTGGTTGTCAAGTAGGCGTGGGGTGGCAGCAGGACATCTTGCGCACACAAAATGGGGTCAAAGTCCAGGCCGCAGATGCCTTCACAATCTTTGTCGTGCATGCGCTGATCAGCAGCGCTGATGGCCCGAACGAGACTCATGGTGAATTTGCGTTGATAGCGCATGTCGCTGGCTTTGCTGCGCCCCGAACGCTGCGTCAAAAAATCAAACAGAACCGTGCTGCGCTGCCCGGTCTCATGGTGGTGCCATTGCAGAATCGCGTGCAGCGCTTTCTCTGGAGCCGTAGTTGGCGCTGAGAATTCGATTTCGTTAGCTGAAGTGACTTGCGCAGTAAGCAACAGCACCAGCACCATCGGCAGGATCGCAACATTGCGTGTGAATCGCCGGAATTTTTCAAATGTATTAGTCATCTTGCGTTGCGTGCAAAGTGCACATTGACGGAAGACGTAACGATAAGTGAACGGTACTTACGGTTCAGTTACAAGCGCACGTTCATTTGAGCCCTATTAGTTGGGTTAGCCGTAATCGACCCGTAGTTTCCCGTGTTCCAGATTGACCATTGTTTCGCCATCAAAAAGGATGCAACGATCTTCAATGAAATCGAATTCAATATCCGTATCGATTGCGAAATCAATGGCACCGAAGGCCACTGAAGTCAGCAGGTGGTCTTTAAGCATGAGCTTAACCACGGTTTCCATTCCGGATGGCTGCGTGGAATAAACGCGGGCTTGGATCTGTCCGCCAGCGCCAATTCTCAGGTACTGAGGGCGAACACCAAGCAAGACTCTTTGATCTGCATGTATGGCAACGGGATCGCCGGCGGCCGTGAATATGAAGCCCACACCCGTTGTCGCCATCCTGATTTCGCGTGAGTCAATCGCTGTTATCTTGCACTCGATGAAATTCATGGTGGGGCTTCCCACGAAATCCGCGACGAAGACGTTCGCGGGCGAATGGTAAATTTCCAGCGGAGGCGCGTACTGCTCCAGCAGCCCTTCTTTCATGAGACAGGCGCGCGTCGACAGTGTCATGGCCTCAAGCTGATCGTGGGTCACGTAGACAAAGGTGGATCTCGTCTCGTTGTGCAGGCGCTTGAGCTCGGTGCGCATCTCGGTTCTGAGCTTCGCATCCAGATTGGAAAGCGGCTCGTCCATAAACAAGACCTTGGGCTCGGTCGCCAAGGTTCGCGCAATTGCTACGCGCTGCTGCTGGCCCCCTGAGAGTTCGCTAGGGTAGCGTTGGCCAAACTGCGAAATCTTGAGCTTGGCCAGCAGTTCAGCCACCCTTGCTTGAATACGGGGCTTTTCCCACTTGAGGTTTTCCAGACCAAACGCAATGTTTTTTTCAACTGTCATGTGCGGCCAGAGCGCGTAGTTCTGGAATAGAAAACCAGTGCCGCGCTTTTCGGGGGCGACATCAATGCCGCGTTCATAGCAAAACACGGTATTACCGTCAATGAGGATCTCTCCTTCAGTCGGGCTTTCAAGACCGGCGATCATCCGCAGAATCGTCGTCTTTCCGCACCCAGACGGACCTAGCAGTGTGACGAAATCACCGTCGGCAATCGTCATACTAATGTGGTCCACCGCAACAAATTTGCCAAAACGTTTGGTGACACCCTTGAGCACGATTTCTGGCATGGTTAGCCTCCGATTCCTTTGTCGATAGAGGCACCCGTGGCCTTGTTGATTGCGTAATTGAAAAGTAAAACAATCAACACGATGAGCAGATTGATGGCGTTGGCATACTGGGTCCAACCCTTCTCGTTGTACTGAAAAAGCATGGTGGTCAGAACACGATTGGCCGGTACGATCAGGATGACGAACAGCGCTAATTCACGCATGCAGGAAATGAACGGCAACATGTAGCCCGACAGAAAGCTCGAACGCTGAATCGGGAAGATGATGTAAGTCATTCGCTTCCACCACGGGATGCCCAGCATGATCCCGGCTTCCTCGATTTCACCTGAGAGTTGCAGCATGGCGTTAGTGCCCGCGCGCGATGCAAAGGGCAAATACTTCACCGTGCCAACCAGTACAAGCAGCGCGAAAGTTCCGTACAAGGACGGAATGAACAGGTTGGGCTTGGCAAACATGGACAGATAGATGGCGCCAAAGGCCATGGATGGCATGAGGTATGGAAAGAAAGCGAGGTTGTTGACAAAGGAGGCGAGCCGAGTGCCGCGACCTTTGACAATTGCATAGCCCGCCAGGCCACCCACCGTGCCTGCAATGAGCGCCACCACCAGAGAGAGCCGTACGCTGTTCCACAGGCCGAGCCAAATGTATTGATTCAGGAGAATGCCCGGTTCACCGCCGCCCACTTCCACACTGCCTTCGCCCACCCAAAAGAGTGTGGTGAAGTTTTGCAGCGAGTAATCGCCCGGCGCCAGGATGAAGGATTCAATCGCAAACGTAATCAGCGGCAGTACCGCGATGGCCGCCAGCGAAACGACAACAAGCGTTGACAACGGTGTGCGCAGCCCGCGTAGTTTGACCAACGCAACGTTAGAGCTTTTGCCAGTGACCGTCGTGAATGACTTGCGCTTGCCGATATACAACTGGTTGGCCGCCAAGATGACAGCCCCAATAAGAATCATCAAGAAAGCGATGATGTAGCCATAGCCCGGATTGATGCCGTTCAGCGTTCGGTACAGCTGGGTGGTCAAAACTTGAAAGCGCACTGGTGTTCCCAGGAAGGCTGGCACTGCGAAGGAGCTCAAACAGCTCGAAAACACCAGCAGAAAGGTGGAAAGCACGGCGGGCATCACGATGGGCAGCGTAATCCTTGTCAGTATCTTGAAGCGACTGGCCTGCAACAGCGTCGCGGCTTCTTCAAGGTTGGCGTCCATGTTGCGCAAAATGCCGCCAATGAGGATGTAGGCAAAGGGCGCATAGTGCAAGCCCTGAACCACGATGATCGGAAGCATGCCATAGGCAAACCAGTCTGCCGTCTCAATGCCTGTCAGCGCCGTGAACAAACCCGGAGCCCCTCCGACAAGTGGGTTTCTGAAGAAATTGAGCCATGCCATAGCCAGGGTCCAAGAGGGCAGGATGTACGGAAAAATGAAGACGACTGAAATGAAACCCTTCCATCGCAAATCGCTGCGGGTCACCAGCCAAGCGAGAATGCCTCCCATAGCAATCGCAATGAAACAACTTCCCAGTGCGGTCACTAACGTGTTCCACAGAGGCCGGTACAGCATGTTCTGGCTGGTCGCACCGGACAAAAAGACCTTGGTCCAATGAAACAGGGTCAAGTCCCCGGCCTGCGAGCCCTTCACGGACATGATTTCGGAGGGATGCACAACGAATGTGTCTCTGACTAGGGACACGAGCGGCAAGAGCGTCAGAAAAAACAGACTCACCGCCAGCGTGATGAGGATCACGTTGTACGGTTTCCGAAGAAACGATGCGACCCGATTGCCAAGTCTCATGCGGTGCGTGCAGCGAAAAGAGAGATCGAGTCGAGCCGGGGTTCGGTCAATAGGCGATGTTGTTGACGAACTCTTCGACCTCGGCGCGGTTCTCGAAGATGAATTTTGGATTCTCCTGCACAAGGCGCGGCATCCAGAACGAAACAGGTGAATCCGCGGCATCCACGACTACGCTGGGATTGGAAGAGTAGGAGCCCACATCCACAGACCACGGCGCAAACCCTTCGGGGGTGAGCAAAAACTCGATGAACAGTTTTGCAGCATTCGGGTGCGCGGCGTTTTTGGTCAGCATCGTGAAGGCAGGATAGATGAATCCTGAGAATGGCTTGACATCTGGCATGGCCATGAGCGCCAAGTTTTTCTTGGCGTCAAATCGCGTCTTGGAGTAGACGGCCAAGCCCACGGTTGTTGCGCGTTGGCCCTTGATGCCGATGTTTTCAGCGATGGTCGTGTCGCTATTGCCCAGCACCAGACCATTGGCGAAATAAAGTTTGATCCACTCGTAGCCCGCATTTTTTGTGGTGAGAACGAGTTTTTTTCCGTAGAGATCTGTGTAGGCTATATCAAGTTTGGCCGCCCAATCGGGGGACGTGATCATCGTCAGGAAGTTGGCGTTGACACCTTCGAGCTTGGGGTCCTTGAATTGGATCAACCCTTTCCACTTGGGCTGGGTCAGTTCCCAGACGTTCTTGATCACCGGCGTTTTCACTTTCTCGTTATTGAACATGAAAACTTTGTTGATGTATTGAAACACCAACGGGTTCTGATATTCCTTCGGGATCACGGACTTCATCGATTCAGGAACGTAATTGACCAAATAATTTGTGGCAATGAGCTGGCCGTAAACTCTGCCCGAATCCTGAGCGATCACGAAGTCCGCGCCCGCAATCCCGCCGCCGACTTCTTTCGAGATCTTCTCGATGAGCTCTCCGTCTTTGAGGTTCGACGCGACAACCTTGATGCCGTATTTCTTTTGAAACGCTTCCGCAGCCTTTGAGATACGGGAGGTAATCGAATAGACCACCACCTTGCCTTCAGCCTTGGCCGCTGCGATCAATTTGTCGTCAGCCGCCTGCGCGTGGGTGCTTGCGAACGTGAGAGACGCCAGGGCCGCAAGAATGATTGATCGTTTCATCAGACATACCTTTTGTTTTGAGTTTCTGAAAACACTAAATGCAATCCACCGATCATAAGAGAAAAAGGTGGGCCTGATATCAGGCATGGCGAACCGCGAATGCAATGAAGGAAGTAAATGGAACTATTGCACCCTTGCCACCATGCTGGCGCTTCATCCACGGCATAAACCGCGTCGCGCCTTGATGCGCTGCTGCAAAAAGCGTACGCCGCCTAATTCCACGTCGTCACTTGCGCCTTTCGTACAGCCGGTGGAGCATAAAACCAACTACACCAAGATTGAACAGCAACACTAGGGCACTGATGACCGTGGTTTGATGAATCAAATGCTGGACCTCAAACGGAACATAGAGCGCGCCTGAAAGTGCCGCGACCCACTCGCCCCAACTGCGATCAAACCACAGCCCGTATGCTTCAACCAGTCGTATGGTGATGTACGCGCCGCCCAGTAACACCACCGAACGTAGTGGCGTGCCATTCACCTGATCAACGTACTGCAATAACAGAGCGGGAAAGTGTTGCTTGGGATCGAGTCCGAAATGCCCGACTAACTCCAATGCGAGATGGTGTAAATCGTGGTGAAGCAGGCTGAGCAGGCCAATAGTGCTTGCGAGCGCGGCGACGCCTTTGGTCGCTTCGAAGAAGGCAATCGCTTTGAGCGCACCGCGCTCGCTCGCTGAGGCGCCAGGTCGCGCAGTAGAACCACTGTCAATCGTCATGGTGTGATCGTACACCCGTCATCCCGACACGCGGCCCGCAATTTTTCGTGAGTTCGTTGCGCCCAGCGCCCCACGCATCGCCTTGCAAAGGCGCATACGAACCTGCAAAATCGGTCAAGAGGGGCGGGGATGCAGAAGACCATGAAAGAACTACTGAATAGTCGAGCGGTGCGAGAGTGGCTGGCGGTCGGTTGGCCACAACCGGCAATCATCCAACACATTGACCTGACGTCTTTCGCCCAAGAGCTCGCAGCGACGGATCTCACCGGATGCGTGCTACTGGGTTGCAAATTTGATGACACGTTGCGACAACAGTTGTTGCGGCAGAACGTGCATGTGGTGCCCGACGTCGGCGCTTTGCCGCTGCCTTTCGTTTGCTTTCCGACCAAGCTATACGACGCAGCCTCGCTGTATCACGGGTTTGATCCCGCCAAGGTGGATTCCTGGCAGCACACACCCGACCATAAAGGATGGGCGTTCTTCATGAGCCAGGACGGTGTGACGCCCAATTCATTGGACATTGCGCAAAGCGCATCGACGCGATTGCATGACACTGCAATTGAGCATGCCGCTGCACGTTTTCTCACCCACCATCACAAACCCGCAATCGCGTTCATGGGTGGCCACGACGTCCACAGCGACGCGTCGGACTATCGGCAAGTCGTACAGCTCGCACGCGACCTTCGTCGTAAGGGTTATATGGTCGTCACCGGTGGGGGGCCAGGATTGATGGAAGCAGCGAACTTGGGCGCTTTTCTGTCAACGCAGCCAGACGACGCGATTGAACCTGCGCTTGCCGCGCTACCGGCGAAGCACTTCAAGTCGCACGAGTGGCTGTCAACCGCCGCTGCGGTGCGCGCCAAATTCAACGGCAACTGGAACGCTCCGATTGAGGGCGAGCAGACGAGTCTAGCGATGCCAACCTGGCGCTATGGTCATGAGCCACCAAACCTGTTTGCGTCGCACATCGCCAAGTTGTTCAACAACAGCTTACGTGAGGACGGTCTAGTTACGGTCGCGTCCGGTGGAATCATATTCGGGCCAGGTAGCGCAGGTACCGTTCAAGAAGTGTTTCAAGACCTCACGCAGAACTACTACCGGGGCGCGATGTCGCCAACGCCGATGGTGTTTCTGAATCCTGCTTATTGGATCCGTGCATCGGACGATCTGGCGGCTCTTTCGCCGCACATGAAACCCAACCAGTCTTTGCTTGCGTTGGTACGACAGCTCGCCGCAGAGAAGGATTTTCTTTCAGAAATACTTGCCTCGGACGATATCGTGGAAATTGCGCAGTTCCTTGATCGAGCCCCATCGAAGCCAAAATCAGCGCGCCGGATTGCTGACGTTCGCATTGCATCGCGTAGTAACGACGAGCCCGCTGCTCCCTAAGCCAAACTCGCACACGTAATCTTTTGTCGCGGGTTAGGTAATGCTTCTTGGTCTCTGTGGATTTACTTTGACGGCGCTGAAAGCCGCGCGTTTGCGATTCACAACATCACCGACGTCACACGCTGAACACTCACGGGCAAAGCTTCAAATATTTTTTTGATTGACGCGTTTAGACAATTCGGCAGCGCTTTCGCGACGCTCGCTATACCGATCCACCAGATAGGTCGAACAGTCGCGGGTGAGCAGCGTGAATTTCATCAACTCTTCCATGACGTCAACGACGCGCTCGTAGTACGCAGATGGCTTCATGCGTCCGTGCTCGTCAAACTCCTGAAAAGCTTTGGCGACTGATGATTGATTCGGAATGGTGATCATGCGCATCCATCGTCCCAGCACGCGGAGCTGATTCACGGCATTGAACGACTGCGAACCGCCGGACACTTGCATCACGGCGAGCGTCTTGCCCTGAGTTGGGCGCACAGCCCCGAGTGACAGTGGCAACCAATCAATTTGTGACTTGATGATGCCAGTCCTGGCTCCGTGCCGCTCGGGTGAAGTCCACACCATCCCTTCCGCCCATTGTGAGAGCGTGCGCAGCTCTTGCACCTTCGGGTGAGCTTCCGGCGCATCATCAGGCAAAGGTAAACCGCGCGGGTCGAATGTTTTTGTTTCAGCCCCCATTGCCACTAACAAATGGGCCGCTTCTTCGCTCAGTAGTCGACTGAATGATCGTTCGCGAACCGATCCGTAGAGCAGCAAAATGCGCGGAGCATGTGTCGCTCTTATCGTTGGAAAAAGGCGATCAGGTGCTGGAGCATCAAATGCAGCTGCGTCCAGATTGGGTACGTTAGAGATTGACAACACGACCACCCTTTTCATTGATCACAGCCTGTCCATCCTCTTTGGTAAAGCTGCGAAGCTGTGCTTGCGGCAACAGGTCGATTACCGCTTCGGATGGACGGCAAAGTCGCGTGCCCAACGCCGTCACCACGATGGGCCGATTAATCAAAATCGGGTGCAGCATCATGAAATCGATCAGCTGTTCGTCAGTCCATTTTGGATCACCCAAACCTAACGCTTCGTAAGGCGTCCCCTTGCTACGCAATACAGCGCGAACCGGAATCCCCATCGCCGCGATTAACGATTGCAGCGTATCGCGACTCGGAGGTGTCTTCAAATATTCGATGATCGTGGGTTCATCCCCGGTGTCGCGGATCATTGCCAGTACGTTGCGGGAGGTGCCGCATTCGGGGTTGTGATAAATCGTAATGTTGCTCATGGTGGGTGTTCTGCGTGGAATGATGTTCACAGTAGCGTTAAAGCCCGTGCGTCAGCGTCGAGAAGAACAAGTTGCATCTTGCCCGTTTTTCATCGAACTCTACCGCCTGCGTTGAGCTCGTGCGGAAGTCGGGTTAGTTTGTGTTTGGCGGTGCTCCGGTCAGAGTTTTACGCGCTGCATGACTATTCGTGTAGCAACGTTGATTCATAGACCAGCGTCGCCGCCGCGAGATCTTCGAGCGCCGTCCCCACTGACTTGAACACGGTGCGCTCATCGGTTGACTGGCGTCCTGAAACCGTTCCCCGACATAGGTCAGCCAAAGTGCCGCACACATCGTCCACGGCGAACACGCCGCGCGACAGAGGGCCAAGCAGTTCGCCACTTTTCTGCAACGCTTCGCCCGTGTCAACAAAAAGGCTGGCGCCAGCAAAGCAGGCGTCATCCGCTTCACGCATCTTGGGCGTAAAGCTGCCAATCAGATCGAGATGGCTGCCAGGCCGGAGCCACGCACCCTCAATGACATGCTCGGTCGCCAGAGTCGCACAACTGACGACGTCGGCATTCGCGACCGCGACCGCAAGATCGGTCGCGACGCTCGCCGCAATGCCGCCAGTTTTGAGCGCATCTACCAGCGCCCGCGCCTGCGATGCCTTGCGCGCCCAAACACGGACTTCGTCGATCGGAAGTACCTGCCGAAAGGCTGCTGGAATCAGGGCGGCCACACGACCCGCCCCGACCACCAGTAGCCGTTTTGCATCCGGACGCGCCAAGCTAGACGCGGCTAATGCGGAGGCTGCGGCCGTGCGGCGCGCGGTGATCTCATTGCCATCGATCTGCGCCAAAGGCTCACCCGTGCGGGCGTCGTACAGCACATAGGTTGCGAACAAACCCGGCAATCCTCGCGCAGCGTTACCGGGAAAAATATTGACCGTTTTGATGCCCAGATAGCGATCCGCGCGCCACGCGGGCATGATCAAAACGGTGCCTTGGCTGCCATCGGCAGCGGTCAGTGTGTGCGTGTGCCGAAGCGGCACTTCGCAGCCCTCAATGAACATCTGTCGCAACGTCTCAATCAGGCGATCAAACGGCAATGCGTTGCGAGTTTCGATGGCGCTGAAAAACTTCATAGCTTCAATGTTTTGGTGGTTTGCGGCAATCGTTCGATGCGCCAGTTTAAGCGTCGATCACACCGCCGCGCACCGGCATCGCTATCGGCACGCCAGGCACTTCGCTAGTGAACCGGACAATGCGACGTTCGCGCTCTGATGTCGGTTGAAGCGCGGCGAATGCATACTTGCGCGAGCAAAGCGCCTACAAAAAGGAGAGTTTTCCGCTGATTCGCCACGGACGCCCTGCGGGCAAAAATCTCAGCTGAAAACGCCGATGCAATTCGCTCAGCGTCATCATTCCAATAGGAGATAAAGCATGCTT
>JBBRGY010000058.1:0-11463 GCA_038223495.1 Burkholderiales bacterium
GGTATGTGTCTGCTTGAAGGCGAGCATCTTGCGCAGAGCTACGTTCAGCGAATTGGCCAACTAGAACTGATCGCTATACGTGACGAAACAGATCACGCCGAGCTAACTCCAGCACAGCAATCGCTCGTTTCCCACTCACGCGAAGCAGTACGCGTCGCTCCCGCCCTATTCGATTCGCTCTCCACGCTGGTGAGCCCCTCCGGCGTATTGGCTATCGCATCGGTTCCAGCGAGCCCAGCTCTGGCCACGACAGGTTTCGTCCTCGCGTTAGACGAAGTGCAAGACCCCGGCAATGTCGGAACCCTGATCCGTACCGCCGCCGCCGCAGGCGTTCAGCAAGTGTGGCTTTCCACAGGCTGCGCGTTCGCGTGGAGCGTGAAGACGTTGCGTGCGGCACAGGGTGCGCACTTTCATACCTCGGTGATTGAAGCCGTAGCGCTTGATCGCGCGCTTGCATTGTTCAATGGCAAGCGCTGGGCAACGCTTCCCCGCGATTTAGAAAACATTAAAGTCGTGTCGCTGTTTGATGCGAAATTCGGCGGGAACAACGTGCTTGTGCTGTCGAACGAGGGCCACGGTCTCACGCCCTCGTTACTTTCAGCAATCACAGACGGTGTGACGATTCCGATGGCGTCCGAGGTTGAATCGCTGAACGTGGCCACCGCGGGTGCCGTCGTGCTGTACGCCGTGGCGGCATATCGACAGGTACCCTAGCGACGTGCAGGCCGTAGCAAGTAATTCAGCTTTTTCGTTAAAGTCATTCTGAACAGGGGCTAGACGGCTATAAGGCCTCATATCGACTTATGACTAATTACGTCTTAAGCCCAGGTAAAGCGGTCATTCCAGCATAAAGCTAATCGTCTTCCGACAGCCTTACGCCGCGTTTACGCAGGATGATCGGGACGAACATCACAGCGATGGTTGCGACCATGAATGTGCAGGCGATTGGTTGCTTGAAAAAGATCAACCAGTCACCTTGCGCGATGGATAGGGCGTTTCGCAACTGCTTCTCGCTCATGGGGCCCAGGATCATGCCGACGATCACCGGTGCGACCGGGAAATCGAAGCGGCGCATGATGACGCCAATGACACCGATAACGTACATAAGGACGAGGTCAAACGCGCTTTGCCGCATGCCGTACACCCCGATAGAAGCGAACACCAGAATGCCCGCATAGAGCTGCGGTTTGGGGATCGTCAACAGGCGCGCCCAAAGGCCCACTAACGGCAGGTTCAGCACCAACAACATCACGTTGCCGACGTAGAGCGACGCGATCAAGCCCCAGACCAACGGACCGCTGGTCTGGAATAGCAGCGGGCCAGGTTGAATGTTGTAGTTCTGGAATGCGGCGATCAAGATGGCCGCAGTGGCGGACGTCGGAATACCGAGCGTCAATAGCGGCACCAATGCACCAGCCGCTGTCGCGTTATTCGCCGCTTCCGGTCCGGCGACGCCCTCGATTGCGCCCTTACCGCCTTCACCCGAAAACTCCTTGGGATATTTCGACAGTTTTCGCTCGGCTGAGTACGACAAAAACGTTGGAATCTCCGCGCCACCAGCGGGCACCGAGCCGAACGGAAAGCCAATCGCCGTGCCACGCAGCCATGCTGGCCATGAGCGCTTCCAATCCTCTTTCGTCATCATGATTGAGGTGAGTTTGTTGCGCTTCACGTCCTCGCCTTTCGGCTCATAAAGCACTGAATACAAGGCCTCACCGACGGCAAACAATCCCACCGCCACAAGCACGAACTCGATGCCGTCAATCAGCTCGGGTACGCCCGCTGTGTAGCGCGGAATGCCAGCGATGGAGTCCATGCCGACGAGGCCAATCGCCAGTCCCATCGCGAGCGACACCATGCCGCGCAGCATCGATGCGCCCAGCACGGACGATACTGTGACAAACGCGAGCACCATCAACGAGAAGAACTCGGCTGGGCCAAATTTGAGCGCCAGATCGGCAACCAACGGCGCGAACAACGTGAGCAAAATCACGCCAATCGTGCCAGCGATAAATGAGCCGATGGCGGCGGTCGCCAAGGCCGGTCCCGCACGGCCATTTTTGGCCATTGCATTGCCTTCAAGCGCGGTCATGATCGACGAGCTTTCGCCCGGCGTGTTCATCAAAATAGAGGTCGTTGAGCCGCCATAAGCCGCGCCATAATAGACGCCGCACAACATGATGAGCGCGCCTGCAGGGTCAACTTTTGCGGTGACGGGAAGCAACATCGCCACGGTAAGCGCGGGGCCGATTCCGGGTAACACGCCAATCGCCGTGCCGAGCGCACAGCCCACGAATGCCCACATCAAATTCATGGGTTGTAGCGCGGTTGCGAAGCCGCCGAGCAGGAGATTCCAGGTTTCAATCATGGCCAGAGGCTCCTAAAGCCAGTCGCTGAAAAGGCGCGGCAAATTCACGTCGAGCACCAGTGTAAATAACCAGAAAACAGGGAACACGAGAAGCGCACCGGTGATCACGTCACGCAGCCAGGTCTTGCTACCGAAACCACGTGCGACGCAGGTGAACAGGAGCGTCGCGGCCAGCACAAATCCAATTTTTGTGATGAGCGCTGCCATCAACAAAATTCCTGCGGTGACCCAGAGTGCCCCCCGGTTGTCGGTGGCCGCGCCGATCACTTCATCGGTGAAATTGCGAAAGCCGCCCGTCAGCGCTTGCCACATCAAAAGCGCGCCGACGACTCCGAGAAAAATAGACACAACAGTGGGCACAAACGCCGCGCCGATCCCTGCGTAACCGGAATCCGACTGCAATTGTGAAGCGCCGACCCCGAACACGGTCGCGAGCATTAGTACGAAAACGGCAATGCCAATTTGCCAGCGCTTTTGCATGGACTTCCTCTTTTTATGCCTCCCTCAAAGTGAGGGAGTGGTCGGTGCATGGCTGGTTGCGATTAGCACAACCAGCGATCTCGTGCTGCGCTGAGTAGTTACTTTACTAGGCCCACTGCGCGCATCGACTCTTCGATCCGCTTGTGATCTGCTTCGACAAATTTGGAGAACTCATCGCCCGTCAAGAGCGCCGTGAACCAGTCATTGGCGGCGAGCGCATCGTTCCATGATTTTTGCTTGGTCGCGGCGACGACGGCGTCGATCAACGCTTTTTTCTGGACGTCGGTGATGCCTGGTGCGCCGTAAACGCCACGCCAGTTACCGATTTCAACGTTGATGCCTTGCTCTTTAAGTGTGGGCACGGCTATTTCCGACAAACGCGTTCCTGCGGTTACCGCAATCGCTCGCATCTTGCCGCTCTTCACGAACTGAGCCATTTCGTTCCAGCCGGAGGTGCCCACTGTGACGTGTCCGCCGAGAATCGCAGCAGAGGCCTCGCCACCGCCCTGAAACGGGATGTAATTGATCTTTGTCGGATCAACGCCTACGCTTTTGGCGATTTGGGCAACTGAGATGTGATCGACCGAGCCGCGCGAACCGCCGCCCCACTTCACCGATCCGGGATCTCTTTTGAGCATGTCGACCACGTCTTTCATCGACTTGATCGGCGAGGCGGCAGGTACGACAAACACGTTGTATTCATAGAACAGGCGCGCGATGGGCGTGGCTTGCGCCAGCGTCATCGGAGGCTTGTTTTGCACAATCGCACCGACCATCACTGCGCCAACAACGATCATCGAGTTGCCGTCGCCTTTGGCCGAGTTGACGAACTGGGCCAAGCCAATCGTGCCGCCGGCCCCGCCCTTGTTTTCGAACTGCACGCTCTTGGCCGCACCGGCCTCGACCATCGCTTTGCCGAGGCCGCGTCCGGTTTGGTCGTAGCCACCGCCGGGGTTGGCACCGATCATGAATTTCACATTGTCAAGAGCTAGCGCGCTGCCCACAGTGATCACCGTGGCGGCGAGCGCAACGAGTGCTTGGCGTAACATCAATTTCATCTGTTTCCTCCTTTTATAAATTTAGTTGACGGATGCTAATTAGCTGACCTGTCGTCAGGCTGTCGTCAGGTTGTCTTTCGGTTGTCGTCAACCAACAATGTATACGTATGGCTGTTACGCCTCAAGTGGATAAACCCCGTCTCCTGGTCGTTGAGGACGATCCGGCGCTAGCTCAAGCGCTCGCTCTCGCGCTGTCGCGCAGAGGGTTTGCCGTTGCGCAGGCGACCAATGGGCGCACCGCGCTCGAGCGTACGACCAGCGAATCGTTCGCCATCATCGTGCTCGATCTCACGCTACCGGAGATGGATGGGTTTGAAGTATTACGCGAAATTCGGGCGAAGGGCCTGACCACGCCAATCATCGTGCTCACTGCACGCAGCACGGTGGGTGATCGCGTGCAGGGGTTGCGTCTCGGTGCTGACGACTACCTGGCGAAACCGTTTGATCTGGACGAACTGGAGGCGCGGCTGCATGCATTGCTACGCCGTGCAAACCCTGGTGCCGCAAACAGACGAGATTTTGGAGCGCTGCGTATTGATGAAGCCGCGTCGGTTTGTTACGCGAACGGCGAGGCGCTGGAATTGTCGGCACGAGAATTCGCGATGCTCGCGACTTTGATCGAAAAGCCCGCGCATGCCGTCACCCGAGACCGTTTGTGGGAGCGCGTTTTTGGCGATGGACGAGAGGCGCAACTCGACGCGATTGAGGTAGTCGCATATCGGTTGCGCAAAAAAATTGCGGGCCTGAACGTTGAGCTGGTCGCGTTGCGTGGCGTGGGTTATCTGATTCGCGAGAAACGTTCGGATTAGTTTTGCGAGTCTTGGGAAAGTCCCCGATCTCCATCAGACGCCGACTGACACTTTGGATTCTGGCGGCGTTGGTGACCTTTTTGGTGATCGACACCACGGTCATTTATCAGAACACTCTGCAGTCAATTAACGTGGCTTATGACCGCACGCTGCTGGCTTCCGCGCGTGCGATTGGCGACACTATTCGTTACGAAGATGGCAAGTTGAGCTCGTCCTTGCCGTACGCAGCACTTGAGGTGTTTGAGGCGGTGACGCGGGGCCGTATCGTCTATCGTGTAAATGATTTTGACGGTAAGTTTTTTACCGGATACCCGGAACTGCCGCCGCACGATGGCGTGTTTCCCAAGCACACGCCGTACGCGGCGCTTGCAGCGTTTTATGAGAGTACGTTCGAAAACGAGGCGGTTCGAGTCGTCGCCTTGCTGCAACCGGTCTATGTTGGCACTGAGTATCGGATGTTGACCGTCCAGGTCGCCGAAACAATGGAATTGCGCCGTGCGCTTGCGCAACAGGCGCTGATTTCCACGCTGGATCGGCAGGCAATTTTTCTAATGGTGCTGGCGACGCTGATTTGGTGGCTGATTGAGCGCGGAATGCGCCCGGTGTCGGTGTTACGCCGGGAGTTGCTGGAGCGAGACCCCGATTCCCTGGCTCCGATCACAACACCCGCGCCGCGAGAACTGAAACCTATTGTTGAGGCGCTAAACGAAGTGATGGCGCGATTGCAACGCGTGCTCGACGATCAGCAACGCTTCGTGCGCGACGCATCACACCAGTTGCGCACGCCGCTTGCAGTGCTGAAAGCGCAGGTGCAAAACGCTCAACGCGGACATGTTTCACCGGATGTCGCTTTTGATGAGCTCGCCATATCGGTGGATCGTGCGACTCGCGTGGCCAATCAAATGCTGGCAATTGCCAAGGTCGCTCAACTGGACGGGACGGCAGAAGCGGATAACGAGACGACTGACCTCGTAGTGCTGGCGCGCGATGTGGCCGTTGAATGCTCGCCGTTGATCGCTGACAAACACCTCGATTTTGCACTCGACGCGCCGGACGGACAATCACTCGTTTTTCGTGGACACGAATGGTTGATACGCGAAATGTTTCGTAATTTGATGAGTAATGCAATTCGCCACACACCGAGAGGCGGCTCGTTGGGCATCGACATAAGACCGCACGGACAGGTGCTTTTGATGTCAGTGTGGGACAGTGGCAGTGGTCTTGACCGCGAACGCCAGAGCAAACTGTTCCAGCCGTTTTCATCGGGTGACCCAAATGCGGGCAGTGGCCTAGGTTTGGTGATCTGCCAGGATATTTGTGCGTCGATCGGTGCTCGCTTGATGCTCGCTAACCGCGATCTCGACGAGCCGGGCGCACCGGGTTTGCGCGCGACAGTGGAATTCAGCCAGAAGGCTGCTTAAGCGGCGTGCCGCTAGAAAATATGACGATCTAGTTTGCCTTCCAGCAATATGGTCGTCGCCAACTCTTCAATGGATTTAGTCGAAGTGTTGAGCACCGGAACTCCGGCGTCGTTCATCATGCGTTCAGCGGCAGCCACTTCGTAGCGACATTGCTTGTCACTTGAGTACGTTGAGTTAGGTTTGCGCTCGTGACGGATAGCCTGAAGGCGATCCGGTGCAATCGTCAGGCCAAATAATTTATCGCGATAAGGTGCTATCGAGGCGGGCAGCGCGCCGCGTTCGAAGTCGTCCGGCGTCAGCGGAAAGTTGGCGCATCGAATGCCGCATTGCAATGCAAGGTAAATCGAGGTCGGCGTCTTTCCGCAGCGGGACACACCCACCAAAATCACTTGTGCGCGACTCAGTTCTTTAGTGGTTTGACCGTCGTCGTGCGCGAGCGTGAAATTGATGGCCTCGATTCGTGAAAAATATTCTGTGGAGTTGCGCAGCCCGTGCGAACGGCCCGCCGCGTGTGAGCTTTTGGCGTTTAATTCATGTTCTAGCGGCGCGATAAATGTCTGAAAAAAATCGATAACGCGCGCGTTGCAAGTTCGCACACGCTCGCTCAGGTGTTCGTCGACGATCGAACTGATGACAATAGGACGGAGCGCGCCGGAATCGCTGCACTCATTTATCGTCGCGATGGCGCGGTCGGCAGCTGAGTCGGAATCGACAAAAGGAATCGTCGTTCGCCGAAATTCGAAGCCATCGAACTGCGTAAGCAGCGAATTGCCCAATGCTTCCGCCGTAATACCAGTACGGTCGGAAACGAAAAATACGTTGCGTTGACGATCAGACATGAAAACTTTCGGCCTCAGGCCAGTCGTACCATACGGGCTTCAAACTCGGCGACAGTCGCGGCAGATCGCCGAATTTAACGCGGCTTTCATGCGGCGAATGGAAATCGCTGCCAATTGAGGCGAGAAGCGAGAATTTGCGCGATAGCGCTGCGTACTCGGCCCATTCATGCGGATGATGAGACCCACACACGACTTCTACACCGTCGCCACCAGCCTCGGCGAACCCTTTGAGCAAGCGGCTAGGCCCACCCGTCCAGGTAGTGTCATAACGGCCAGGATGCGCCAGTACGGCCCGGCCACCCGCTCCGTGAATCGCGTCGATGGCATTTGCCAGCGGAATCCATTGGTGAGGGACGTAACCCGGCTTACCGGGCTTCATGAAACGCGCAAAAACTTCACCCATGGAAACGCACACGCCGCTGTCCACCAGATGACGCGCGAAATGAGTGCGCGACACCAAATCGGGATTGGGTGCGAACGACTTCGCGCCCGCCAAAATGCCATTGATGCCATGCGTCGTAAACGAATCGCCCATCTGTTGTGCGCGAACGGCGCGGCTTTGGCGAATCTCATGTAATGTTTGTGCGAGTTTCGGCTCGTTTTCATCGATCCGCAGACCGAGCACGTGAATCGAGAGGCCGCACCATTCGCTGGAAATTTCGACGCCACTGACGAACTGAATTCCATGCGACGCTGCAGCGGCACGGCCCGCGGCCACGCCAGAAACTTCATCGTGATCGGTCAGCGCCATCAGCTCAACGCCCCGGCCAGCGGCCAATGCGACGAGATCCTTCACGGCGAGCGTGCCATCGGATAAGCGCGAATGGCTGTGGAGATCTGCAACACCTTTCATTGCACTTATTATAGAAACGGACGCAGGTAACAGAATTAGTTTGCATAAGAACTATACTTGTCATATGCGTTTGGCATAACTGTCAAGCTTCTTCTCGGGAATCCGGCGCGGAAGTAGCGCAGTCGACCCAGAAATTTTTGTAGATTCGCAGGAGGCGTTTGTAAGCCATGGGGCTGTTTCAGAAAATTACCAATCCGCGCGAAATTCGACAGAAACTGGGCCTAAATCAGGAAGAGTTCTGGCAAAAGATCGGCGTTACCCAGAGCGGGGGCTCTCGCTATGAGGCCGGACGCGATATGCCAAAGCCGGTCAACGAACTGCTTCGGCTGGTTCACCTTGAAGGCGTAGACCTGAGCACCGTACGCAAGGAAGACATTCAGATCATCGAGTTTTTGCGTAATAAACATCCAGATCTATACGGCAAGCTTCGGGACGCCGTTCATGGAGATGATGGCGCGCAGCCGTCGTCGGTGTTTTAAGACGATCTTTTTGTACTAATGCGTTGTGCGTTGCAACAAATCTGCCGCGCGCTTCGCTAGAATCGCCTCCCATAACCCTTTGGAGGCGACATGACGCAACCCGACACGCAACTCAATCCCAACTTGTTGCGCTGGCTACGCGAACTTCGGATGACCGACGTCTCCGATTTTGGCGGCAAGAACGCGTCTCTGGGTGAATTGCTCGGAAACCTTGCTGATAAAGGCGTTCGCGTTCCGGGCGGCGTCGCCACTAGTGCGCAAGCTTTTCGCGATTTTCTCTCGGCAAATGATCTGACAAATCGCGTTGCAACTCGCCTCGCCGGGTTGAATGTTGACGACGTGCCTGCCCTCGTCAAAGCCGGGGCCGAGATTCGTTCGTGGATCGAAGCGGCGCCATTGCCAGCCGAATTGGAAGCCGGCATCGTTACCGCTATCGGCGCGCTCGAAGCGGAGGCGGGTGGCCCCATTAGCTGGGCGGTGCGCTCTTCAGCGACGGCCGAAGACATGCCGGACGCAAGCTTTGCAGGGCAACAGGAAACCTATCTCAACATCGTCGGCATCCCTGCAATTCTTGACGCCGTCCGTCGCGTGTTCGCCAGCCTCTACAACGACCGTGCGATTGCGTATCGCGTACACACGGGTTATGCCGACATTCCGGTGGCGCTGTCAGCGGGAATTCAGCAAATGGTGCGCTCCGATACCGGTGCGGCGGGTGTGATGTTCACGCTCGACACCGAGTCTGGCTTTCGGGATGTTGTGTTCGTGACGTCAAGTTATGGGCTCGGCGAGATGGTGGTGCAGGGCGCTGTGAACCCGGACGAGTTCTATGTGTTCAAGCCAACACTGCGCGAAGGTCGCCCGGCGATCCTGCGGCGAACGCTCGGTAGCAAAGCGCAAAAAATGATTTTTGGCAGCGTGCCGCAAGCCGGGAAATCGACTGAAATTGTCGAGGTCTCTCATGCCGATCGCAACAAGTTTTCATTGACTGATACCGACGTTGAAACTTTGTCGCGCTATGCACTGACCATCGAGGATCACTACGGCCGCCCGATGGATATCGAGTGGGGGAAAGACGGCAACACCGGCGTGATTTACATCCTGCAAGCTCGACCAGAAACCGTCAAATCTCGTGAGCAGGGCGGCAACACCCTGGTTCGCTATCGTATGACCGAGACGGGTTCGACGGTCGCTAGCGGTCGCGCGATCGGGCAAAAAATTGGCCAAGGCACGGTTCGTATTGTCAAAAATGCTAGCCAGATGGACATCGTCAAAGTCGGCGACGTGCTGGTGGCGGACATGACTGATCCCGATTGGGAGCCGGTTATGAAGCGTGCGAGCGCGATTGTGACGAATCGTGGCGGTCGTACGTGCCACGCGGCGATTATTGCCCGTGAATTGGGCATTCCTGCTGTCGTTGGTTGCGGCGATGCGACGAGTGTGCTGAAGGACGGCGACGTCGTCACGGTGAGCTGCGCCGAAGGTGATACCGGACATATCTATTCCGGCAAGCTTGCATTTGAGCGCACGGAAGTGCAGCTCGACAATATGCCGGAAGCGCCGACCAAGCTCACCTTAAATGTTGCTAATCCTGATTTGGCATTCGAGTTTTCGCAAATGCCAAATCACGGCGTGGGTCTTGCGCGTCTTGAGTTCATCATCAATCGCCAAATCGGCATCCATCCACGCGCATTGCTTGAGTTCGATACGCTGACCGATGAATTGAAAGCAAAAATTGCGGAGCGCATAGCCGGTTATGCGTCGCCGCGTGCGTATTTCGTGCAGCGTCTTTCTGAGGGTATCGCGACCATCGCTGCTGCGTTCGCGCCGCGCCCAGTGATTGTGCGCATGAGTGATTTCAAATCGAACGAATACGCGAGTCTTTTGGGTGGCGAAGCCTACGAGCCGCATGAAGAAAACCCGATGCTTGGCTTCCGTGGCGCATCGCGTTATATCGCTTCGGAGTTTAGCGACTGCTTTGCGCTCGAATGCGAAGCGTTGCGCTACGTTCGCGAGACGATGGGCCTCAGTAATGTCGAAGTCATGATTCCGTTTGTGCGCACCATTGGTGAGGCGCAGGCGGTCGTTAAGGCGCTTGCTGTGCACGGGCTTGAGCGCGGCAAGAATGGACTTCGCCTCATCATGATGTGCGAGGTGCCGTCAAATGCAATCCTGGCCAACGAATTCCTTGAATATTTTGACGGTTTCTCGATTGGTTCGAACGATTTAACGCAGCTAACGCTGGCAGTAGATCGCGACTCTGGAGGCCCAATTGCAAAGACGTTCGATGAACGTGACCCGGCCGTGAAAAAGATGCTGGGCTTCGCTATTGATGCCTGCGTCGCGCAGGGCAAATATGTGGGTATTTGCGGGCAAGGCCCATCGGATCATCCAGACTTGGCTGCGTGGTTGGTAAATCGCGGCATTGGGTCACTTTCGCTAAATCCAGATTGCGTGATCGATACGTGGTTGTCGCTCGCCCGCTTGAAAGCTGCGAACGCTGCGAAGGCCGCTTAGAGCACACGCGCTATGAAGCTGCGCGTGCTGGTTCCGGCGTCGATGGCAATGATTACGGTCGTCGCGGCTGCTGCCTGCGTCGTTGCGGGGCGCTTCTGGATTGCAAGCGGGTTGGTTCTTAGTGCGATAGCTATCGCTGGACTCGCACGCTGGAAAATTGTTTACCGAATTGACGCGAAGGCGTTGCTCGAATCGCTTCGCGTGGCGCAACGAACGGGTGCAGTTGCCGCCAATGCCGTGGTCACGTCAAAAATTATTTTCATCGCGAAATCCAAAATTTCTGACACTACGTCCAGCCGCTACGTAACGTTATTTCGCGACGAAATGGACGCATCGTTGTGGCGCGAATTGGCAACTCTGCTGCGCCATCAGACACATGCGCAACCTGACCTGAAAAAAGTTGATCAAGTTGCGTCGCTTCGACTTGGCAAGTCTTCCGATTTATGACTATAATTAAAGTCTTGATTGGGGGTATAGCTCAGCTGGGAGAGCGCTTGCATGGCATGCAAGAGGTCAGCGGTTCGATCCCGCTTATCTCCACCAAATCAAGACTGTAGAGATCCTAAGTCCCCATCGTCTAGAGGCCTAGGACACGACCCTTTCACGGTTGTAACAGGGGTTCGAATCCCCTTGGGGACGCCA
>JBBRGY010000059.1:0-11452 GCA_038223495.1 Burkholderiales bacterium
AAGATAGATGACCGGCATCCACGCGCCCACGAGGACGAGCCCAATGCCCAGTCGCATCACGCGGGTCGACCCGACGCGGTCCACCCAGCGCCCAATCGACAGCGCCGTTAGCACCGAAATAATCGAGAACAGCGCCATGAACACACCGACCAGATACTCCGCGTGCCCGCTTTGCAAAATGTAGAGCGAACCGGTCACACGACCGCCGGACAACGCCATGTGTCCCGTCAAATTGATCAGGATGAGCGGAAGCAGGAAGGGAGGCAGGCGCGAGAAGAACGAGGAAAGCACGCCTAGATTTTAGTGCGGGTTAACCTGATGCGACGTTGTATGTCTCGCAATTCGGCGACGCGCAGCCTGCCCGTCAGCGGACGATCGGTCCAAACTTGCTAACCTTCGCGCCATGACCCAAACCGCGCTCGACATCCTAAAGACCACTTTCGGCTATGCAAGCTTCCGTGGCCCGCAAGCGGCCATCATCGACCACGTCGCCGCCGGCCATGACGCGCTCGTGCTCATGCCCACCGGCGGTGGCAAATCCCTTTGCTACCAAATTCCCGCGCTGCTTCGTCCCGGTCTGGCCATTGTGGTGTCGCCGCTGATTGCGCTCATGCAGGATCAGGTCGACGCGCTTTCCGAACTGGGCATTGCCGCAGCATTTTTGAATTCATCGCTATCGCCAGTGGAGGCCGCCAAAGTTGAGCGGCAGTTTATGACGGGTGAAATCAAACTTCTCTACGTTGCGCCGGAACGCCTGATGATGGAGAGTTTTTTAAAGCAGCTCGATCTGCTGCGAGATCGTAATCAGCTCGCGCTGTTTGCGATTGACGAAGCGCATTGCGTGTCGCAATGGGGGCATGATTTCCGCTCGGATTATTTGCAGCTGGCGGTGCTTGCGGATCGTTTTCCCGGTGTGCCGCGCGTGGCGTTGACGGCGACCGCTGATGCTTTAACGCGAACCGAAATTCGCCTGCGTCTCAAACTCGACGACGCCCGTGAATTCGTCTCCAGCTTTGACCGCCCAAACATCCGCTACATCATTACCACGCGGGGTGACGAGCGCGAACAGTTGCTCGCCTTCCTTGCCGCGCACGAGGGCGAGGCGGGGATCGTGTATTGCCTGTCACGAAAAAAAGTGGAAGCCACATCCGAGTGGCTGACGGAAAACGGTGTCAAGGCGCTGCCGTATCACGCCGGAATGGACGCCGAAGCGCGCCGCAAAAATCAGTCCCTTTTTTTGCGTCAACCCGGCCTCATCATGGTCGCGACCATCGCTTTCGGCATGGGTATCGACAAGCCCGACGTGCGCTTCGTCGTGCATCTGGATTTGCCAAAAAGTGTGGAGAGTTACTACCAGGAAACCGGCCGCGCTGGGCGCGATGGTGACGCTGCCGAAGCGCTCATGGTTTACGGCCTGACCGACGTCGTGCAGCAGCTGCGATTTATCGATGCCAGCGGAGCAGGCGACGACTTCAAACGCACTGGGCGCGTGAAGCTCGACGCGTTGCTCGGACTGTGCGAAACCAATGCCTGTCGTCGCGGACGGCTGCTCGCCTATTTCGGCGAAAGTAAGCCCGACGACTACGCCTGCGGCAACTGCGACACCTGCCTAAACCCGCCAAAAACATGGGACGCGACTGAACAGGTCGGCATGGCGCTGGCAGCGATTGAGGCCACGGGTCAGTGCTACGGCGCGACCTACGTCATCGAGGTGTTGCGCGGCATCAGCACCACGCAAATCCGTGATCGCGGGCATGACAAGTCCGACGTTCACGGCATCGGCGCAGCGTTCGACGATCCGTCGTGGAGAAACGTCATTCGTCAGATCGTAACGCTTGGCTGGGCTGAGATTGACGTGACGAATTACGGTGCGTTGCGTGTGACGCCCGCGGCCGCGCCCGTGATGCGCGGTGAGGTCACGGCGATGCTGCGGAAACTTGCCGATGTCAAAACGTTTGGCAGTGCCGCGAAAGTGGTGCCGAAACGAACCAGTCGCAAAAGCACAGTCGAACTGCCGGTGGACGAGGCGCTGCATGAAGCACTCAAGGCTTGGCTAGTTGAAACCGCCGCCGCAGAAGACGTCGCTCCTTTCGCCATCCTGCACGATAACGTGCTTAAAGAAATTGCCAGCCGCAAGCCCAAGGAGCGCAGCAAACTCGCTGACATCAATGGCATCGGCGAGAACAAACTGCGCAAATATAGCGACGCAATTCTCGCGCTCGTGGCTCAATATCCGTGATCAGCTTTTTGCTGAATCCACCTTTACACGGGGACTAGATCGCTAAAAAGCGTTAAGTCGATAAATTAGCTTATCGCGATTCAACCCCTGTATAGCGGTCGTTCTAGCTGAGAGCTGTAGCCATTTATTGTCTGGAAAACGCTCGCTGCGCCGATTTTTGTCGACGCAGCGATTTGCGCACTTTCGCAGCGCAGCCCGCTACTTGTAGAGCAGCCCGGGCAGCCACAACCCAATCTGCGGCCAGATGTAGAGCAGCGTCAGCGCGATGACTTGAATGCCCATAAACGGCATCATGCCCGCAAAGATTTGATTCAGCGTGACATGAGGCGGTGAAACGCCCTTCAAGTAGAACGCCGCCATCGCCACGGGTGGGCTCAAGAACGCCGTCTGCAAATTCAGCGCGACCAGCAAGCCGAAAAAGAGCGGATCGACGCCGAACTTCGGCAGCAGCGGGATGAAGATCGGCATGAAGATCACGATGATCTCAGTCCACTCCAGCGGCCATCCGAGGATGAAGATGATGAACTGCGACAGCAGCATAAATTGCACCGTCGACAGACCCATCGACAGCACCCATTTCTCGATGATGTCCTGCCCGCCGAGCAGCGCGAACGACGCCGAGAAGATCGACGATCCGACGAACAACCAGCACACCATCGCGCTCGTTTTAGCCGTCAGGAATGAGGATTCCTTGATGATGTCGCCGAGTTCGCGGGCGGTCTTCATCACCGGACTATCGCTGCTTTCGCGTTTAGCCGCCACGTAGCGATACGCGCCCGCCAGAATCAGGCCACCCAGCGCGCCAACAGCCGCCGCCTCGGTCGGCGTGGCAAGTCCGAAAACAATTGAGCCGAGCACCGCGATGATCATGATCGCCAGCGGGAAAAACGACGCCAACAGCATCTTGAAAATTTCCAGTCGCTGCCAGTTCATCATGCGAGTTATCAGCGCCAGGCAGCCAAGCCCGAGCGCCAGAACAATCCAGTACCACGTCGGCACGGGATCGCGTGCGGTGGCTGCCGCCGCGGGTTTGGTATCGGCGGCTTTACTCACGCTTGCAGTAGGCTCTGCGGCCTTCGCTGGCGCTGCCGGTGTCACCGCAGCGTCGGCTGCCGCCGGAGGAGGCTCGGCAAGTGTGCCCAGTTCTTTCGGCGGTTCGGCAAGTCCATTCGGTTCTGCAGGCGGCTCGGCCAGCCCACCGGCTTCGGAAGGGGTATCTGCGTCGTTAGTGACGCCGCCACCTGCCTGCACCAAGCCCGTCGTGTCTAAATTCTGGACAGGTGCGGTGGCGCTGAAATACATCACTGCAAGGAAGGCGGCAATGGCTATTGCTGGAAGCAACGAAATGAGCAGCTGTGTTGACACCGCACGCTTTGGCAATGCGCTGTTTAGCAAGCCGGACCAAAGCCCCGCCACTGCGTTGTTACCCTTGGGTGCCAGTGCCGTAGAGAGAGGAGGGAGCGGGACGAAGCGCTCGGCTGCCGACAGCGGCGGTGCCAGATGTGGCTTCCATTTCGCGATCAGGATGACATAGCCGACATAGAGCCCAGCGAGCATGAGGCCAGGGAAGAACGCCCCAGCGTAGAGCTTGACGACCGATACGCCGGCCGTTGCGCCGTACACGATCAACAGTACCGATGGCGGAATCAAAATGCCAAGACAACCGCCCGCCGTGATCGCGCCGGCTGCGAGCTGGATGCTGTAGCCGCCGCGAAGCATCGCCGGAAGCGCCAGCAGTCCCATCAAGGTCACGACCGCACCGACGATACCGGTGGCTGTTGCAAAGATCGCGCAGGTCACAATGGTGGCCACGGCAAGTGCACCCGGCACGCGTGCGAGCGATAGGTGCAGGCTCTTAAACAGCTTGTCGATCAGGTTCGCGCGCTCAACCAGATAGCCCATAAACACGAATAGCGGAATCGCAATCAGAACGTCGTTTGACATCACTGAATAGGCGCGTTGCACCATTAAGTCGAGGATCTGCCGCGTCGCGATTTCCGGGTTCGAGCTTCGGTAGGCGAGCCAGCCAAAAAACATCCCCATGCCCATCAACGTGAACGCGGTGGGAAAGCCCAACATGATGGCAACTACGATGAGCGCGAGCATCAACAATCCGAGTGCGCCAAGGTCGGCGTGATCCAAATGGCCATCGGCGAAGTTCGACCACGGCGTGTAGATGAAGACCACCGTAAGGATGATCGCCATGAGCGTAAAGCCAAACCACAACTCTTTTTTGATTTTCATTTTGCGCCCCCGACTGGCGTCACATATTTGTCGAGCGCTTGAATATCTTCGTCTTTCACGTGCACCATTTCTTTCAACTTATCGACGTCCACTTCTTGTACGTCGTTGGCGCGCGACGGCCATACGCCGGTTTTCACACAAATCACGCAACGGATGATTTCGATGATCCCCTGCAGCAGTAAAATCCCGCCCGCCAGCGGCAACATCGTCTTGAACGGATAGATCGCTGGCCCATCGGCGGTGATGTTCGAGTGCTCGTTCATCGCCCACGATTCGGCGGCGTAAAAAAATCCAGCGTAAGTCAGTGCGACCACGCCAGGAATAAAGAACAGGATGTACAAAATCAAGTCGAGCGTGGCTTGCGTGCGCGGCTCAAAAAAACTGTAGAGCACGTCGCCGCGAACATGGCCATTTTTTGCCAGCGTGTACGCGCCGGCCATCATGAACAGCGTGCCGTATTGCATGATCATCGCGTCGAATGCCCAAGCGTGCGGAGCGTCGAGCACATAGCGCGAAAACACTTCCCACGAAATCATCAGAGTTAGGGTCACGATCAGCCAGGAAAACGCCTGGCCAACAAAAGTGCTTATCCGGTCGACAAATAGAAGTAATTGCTGCATAACTTGGCCCGTTCAAAAAAAATTGGCCACCCGAGTCAAGCCCGGATGGCCATCGTGTCACACCAGCTAACTTAAGCCTTCTTCGTGCCTGCTTTCGGCGGGCTGAAGAAATGGCTAACGGCCATGCGACGGCTGACCATCGTGTCCTGATCCCACTTCACGGCGCGCTCGGCAAACGCTTTTTGCGAAGCGACGATTTCCTTAAATAGCGGATTCTCGGCAGACTTCTTCGCAAGAATTGCGTCCCACACTGTCAACTGCATCTGAAGTACTGAATCAGGTGTCTTGTAAAACTTGACCTTATCCTTGGTCTGCAGCTCGATGTAGTCCTTCGAGTAGCGATCAATCGCCTTCCATGACATATCGGCCGATGCCGCCTCGACCGCTCCCGAGATGATCGCCTTCATCTTCGCGGGTAGCGCGTCGTACTTCGGTTTGTTGAACATGATCTCAAAGGTTTCTGCGCTCTGGTGATAGCTCTGCAGCATGCAAATCTTCGACACGTCGGGAAAGCCGAGCAGCCGATCAGAGGTCGCATTATTGAACTCAGCCGCATCAAGCAGGCCGCGGTCCATCGCCGGCACGATTTCGCCGCCGGGCAGCGCGTTGACCGCTGCGCCCATCGCTGTGAACATATCAATGGCCAGACCGTTCGTGCGGTATTTCAGACCCTTGAAGTCCTCGGGTTTAGTGACCGGCTTTTTGAACCAACCAAGCGGCTGCGTCGCCATCGGGCCGTACAGGAACGATTGCACCGTTGTCATGCCGATAGAGTTGTAGAGTTTGGTGAGCAATTCCTGTCCGCCACCGTATTTGTGCCACGCCAAAATCATGTTGGCGTCCATGCCGAACGCGGGGCCCGAGTTCCATAGCGCCAGCGCATTTTGTTTGCCGTAGTGATACCCGAGTACGCCGTGGCCACCGTCGAGCGTACCCTTGGCAACCGCCTCAAGCAGACCGAAGGCCGGTACCACCGAGCCAGCCGGTAGCACCTCAATTTTCAGGTCGCCACCGGTCATGTCATTGACCTTCTTGGCGAAGTCAAGCGCGTACTCGTGAAAGATGTCTTTCGACGGCCATGTGCTCTGCCAGCGCATGCTGATCGGGCCAGCCTGAGCCTTGGCGATCATTGGGAAACCAAGGGCGGCACCACCAGCGGCAGCTCCGGTTGCAGCCTTGAGAAACCTGCGGCGCAACCCAGCAAGCGCAGGCATATCTGATTTGACCTGTTCAGCGGTCGAAGCGGGTTTTTTAGGGTCCATACATCCTCCAGAGATAAAACGTTATTGCGCATTGGTGAGGCTGGCAGCTGCCGGCCTCAGAATAGTCAGGGCCAAGTCAGGCCTTTCTGCATCCGGATGCAAGTCTAGAGCGCCAATTGGGTGTCGACTATGGGGGGTTCCACTAGGTATTACGGCCGCAAGCAGCCGAAATCCTTAATCCGAAATCAATTTGTGAGCATTTTCGTGGGGGATGTTCGGACGGCAATTACCCGAAAGTATTCGCCAAGCCTTGAGCTTGCCCTTGATCACGAAAATTACATCCGCTCAATAAATATTGTTTGCTCCGCGTTCGGGCTCGTTTATGCGGAAAATCCGCTCAACGAACTGGCTACGCCATAGGTTGCCGCTACAGATGAATTAGGCGCTTTGTTTCGGAGTCAAATCGGCCATGGCGCTCCACTCAATCATCTTGGCCTAGAGCGGCATTGCCGCTCCTGCGGCGTATCGTAAATCCAAGTTGTCGTTGACGCCTTCGGAGTGACGGAATTACGTCGCCGAGGGAACGTCAAACACTAGGAGTGTCAGCAGCAGTTCTCGATTTGGATCATCTTTATGAGAAAAACAATACCGAAATCGCGTTTCCATAGTGCCGGCAAGCTCTCGCTTGAAATTAGGATGTTGCTTCACTGTTTCTGGAATCGCAGCAAGGACGCGAGAAAATTCTCGGTTTCGATTGAATATGATTACTGCTGTCTTGGTGTCTCGCCAAGCGGTGTAGCCAAGTAGCTGGTCAATCGTTTCAGACAATCTCTTTGGGCCAGCCCAAAATTTGCATTCGCCTATGAAGATATTTTTGTCTCCAGAGCGCACAAGAATGTCGGTCTTGCCTTGGTAGTTGAAGGTCTCTCCAGTCGCTTGACCTTCATAGTGTCCGTTCAGTTGAACAAGAAAGTGCGTGCGCAGAGCCTCTTCATCCATCCGATGAAATGCCGATGGACTGCGCTCCATGACATGCACCATATTGTCGAGAACATTGAGAATGTGCTCGTAATCGTCGGGGTTGAGGACAGGTTCTGGTTTGTAAGCCGCAGAACTCGCCGTCGGCATGGTTGGCGCGATCTTTCTCTTCACTTCCTGCGCTGTGAAAGTTCGCAAGGTTCCATCCCGTTGCTTCATTTTGAAGCCGAGGTCACCAAGCAGATTGCGGTCAGCAAGTAGCTTGTTACGGCGCAATTCAATTGCGTTCTTAGCGCGTTCGAAAAGTTGCTGATTCAATCCAGCAGCATTTGTGCGAAGCGAAACGAGATATGACTGAATTTCACCAATCGTTCCGTTGATTGACTGCTGCACTCCCTCGGGCGTAAGATCTGTTCCCGACATGTGAAGCACTAACGCATTCGCACGGACTTCGGCTCTGGGTGAATTTAAAGTGTATGAGGTCGGCTGCATGCGAAATACTTGTGAGTCTCCTCTGAATGGAATCTCAAGTTCGACTTCAGTCCCCGGTACATACACGGGACGGCTTCGGTCATCGATCCAACGCATCCGATCATGGCGCACGTCAATCATTGTTTCGCGTTGATCGGCGACGATGTCTTCAGTTACTAACGTCGGAACTTCGATTTTGAATTTCGACTCGAAATGGCGTGCCAAGTCATCTACTGCAGTATTCAACAGACGGTCACCATTCATGGCTGCAATTTCCTCCTGCATATTTTGCAGTTGATTGCGCTCAACGGAGAACCAATCAGTGTCAGAAAACAGATATTGACGATCACGCATGAATAGTTCGCTTTCGATATTTCTTGCGTAAGTTCACACCACCGTCGCATGCAACTTAAGCCCCAGCGCACTCACCACTTTCATGATCGTTGCAAATTCGGGATTGCCTTCTGGTGACAGGGCTTTGTAGAGGCTCTCGCGCCCGAGGCCGGTGTCGCGGGCGATTTGTGCCATGCCTTTCGCGCGTGCGATATCGCCGAGCGCTGCGGCTACGAGGGATGGATCGCCTTCCTCAAATGCGGCTTCGAGATACGCGGCGATATCTTCCTCGGTTTCGAGGTGTTCGGCGGGATCCCACGGGCGGGTTTTCAGTGTGTTTGCCATGATGTTCTCCTAAGCAATGCGGGCCAATTCAAGTGCAGCTTTGATGTCGCGATCCTGCGTGCGCTTGTCGCCGCCCGCGAGCAGGATCACTACTGTTTGTCCCCGTTGAACAAAGTAGACGCGATAACCCGGCCCATAGTCGATGCGTAGTTCGGACACGCCTTCTCCTACCGCCTTTACGTCGCCGGCGTTGCCAAGCGTCAGTCGACGAATGCGGATGTCAATCCGCGCCTTCGCCTGTCGATCACGTAGCGACGAAAACCACTCAGCGTAATTTTCAGTTTGCCGGATTTCGATCATGGTCAATTGTATCGCATGGGATACTCTTGCTAGACGCTAAAAAATCACGAAAGTTCACGCTACGTACACCGATGCGCTCAACTCCGCAACGGCAACGCAACCCCAATAGCGACAAACACCCCTCCACACACCTGATTAAACCGCCGTCCGACCCGCCGCAGCCACGGGCTGATGCGATTGGCCATGCTGGCAATTAGGAACTCCGTTGCGATTTCGATGGCGGCGAAGGTGATGGCCATGACGATGAACTGGATGAACAGGCTGCGTTGTGGATCGAGAAATTGAGGTAGAAATGCGGCGAAGAAGAGCACGGCTTTCGGGTTAGTAATCGCCGAAAGCGCTCCTTGTTGAAACATTGACCTGCCCGCTCGCGGCTCCGCTGAGCTCGTGGCGTCGAGCGTTTGCGGCGGCGAACGCCACACCTGTATGCCGAGCCAGACGAGGTACGCACCGCCCAGCCATTTCAGCACCGTGAGCCAAACGAGCGAGGTTTGTAGCAGCGCACCAATGCCAAACATCGAAAGCGCAATCACGACGACAAAACCCAGCGCGCCGCCCATGATCGTGTACATCGCCTTGCTGCGCCCGTGTAGCGCGCCATGGGTGAGCGCGAGCAGCCCGTTAGGTCCCGGCGAAAGCGAAAGTCCTGTCGCCGCCAACAGATAGACAAGCCATGTGTGAATTTCCATAGCTGGCAATGCTGCCGTGCCAGGCGCTAGTGGTCAAGTGCGTGATGCGTAATGAAACGGTGCACGGCTGCATTCTTTTGATTGCAAGCGCAAAGAGATGGCGAAACTTTTGCGAGCCCGACGTTAGCCGCACAATATGCCACGGGTGAACCCCCGGCTGATTGCGGCGCACGGCGAAATTCGCCCTTGCATCTAACCCGGACGACTGCTCCGTGTAACTGATTTGTAGGGTGCATCCGAATACTATTTGCGCAGCATGAAACAGTTGCGATCACAACCAATCTGTGCGGTGATGCGCTAGCGCATTGCGTGCTCTCAAGGGCGGCGAAACATAATGAAAAGCAAAATGAACCTTGTCTTCTGGGCAATCGTAGCGATTGAATCAATAGCGCTTATGGTGTTCATATCGATGGATATGGCCGACACCAATGGCAATCATGACGGCGGACGCTCGATGGGGCGCTTCTTCTTCATCATGGTGCCCGGCGCCATTCTTGCGCTCGCGGTGGTGCTGTATGTTTTTGTTCAATCAGCCGCAGTTCGGGTGGTTGCGCTGTTAATCGTTGCAAGCCCAGCGTTGATCTATGCGTCCATGAAGGCGCACGATTATTACCTCGACTATAAGACGGGCCAATCAGAGCTTGGCCACGGCTATTTCTCCACCAGTACGATGGACGCGATGGCGGTTGCCGTGGTGAAGGCGGACATTGCAACCATCAAGAAATTGGCTCCAAAAGTGGATATCAATACCGTCGGTTCCACGGGCGTCACGCTGCTGTGGCTCGCTGTCGACAATGCGTTTACATCGGCGAAGAGCCTGCCGGACGACACTCGCTTGACCTTGGTGAAAACATTGCTCGAACTTGGTGCAAAGGCCGATGTTGAATACACCACGCCCTCGGACGTGAATCCGGCACTTCAGACAGCGCTTGCCTCGCAAGATCTCGCCGTCGCCAAAGCGTTGCTTGACGCAGGAGCGAACCCCGATGCCCGCGACAATACCGGGACGCCGCTGATATTCAGCGCACGGTTGGCCGGATTTAGGCTGCTGGCGGAACGAGGCGCAAACCTCAACGCGACCAGCGGTGGCACGCCGCTATCGGTGAGTTTGGCGACAGATAATCAATGGGATAGCTTGTTGTGTCTGATTGAGCGAGGCGCAGACGTTAGCAGGCCGTATACCGCCGAGGACCCGCGCACGGCGGCGTCATTCGTCGCAACCGCCATCGAAAACGCGCGACGCGATCAACGTGAGCCAGACCCGTTGTTGTTACGCCTCGCGGCGCAGTTGAAGCGTTAGCCATGAAATAGGCGCTTGCCCAGCGCTGATCTTGTGCGTCTGACGCACAATACCGTGGTGACAGCGAACAGTCCTAAAATTCGCTAACAATTACTACGATACGAAAACAAGGTGGAACTCATGGGCGACGGCACGAAAGTAGCGCAAACTCTCAAGGAAGCGGCGCTCGAATATCACCGCTATCCGCGTCCTGGCAAGCTTGAAATTGCCGCCACCAAGACGATGAGCAACCAGCGTGATCTGGCGTTGGCCTATTCGCCGGGTGTGGCATTCGCGTGTGAAGAAATCGTGCGCGACCCGGCCGAGTCATACAACATGACGGCGCGCGGTAACTTGGTCGGCGTCGTGACCAACGGCACGGCGGTGCTGGGCCTTGGCAACATCGGTCCATTGGCCGCGAAGCCGGTGATGGAAGGCAAGGCCGTTCTGTTCAAGAAATTTGCCGGTATTGATTGCTTCGATATCGAGATGAATGAGATGGATCCGGACAAGCTCGTTGAGCATATTGCTGCACTGGAGCCGACGTTCGGCGGCATTAACCTTGAAGACATCAAAGCACCCGAATGTTTCTACGTGGAGAGGAAGCTGCGCGAGCGCATGAAGATTCCGGTCTTCCATGATGACCAGCATGGCACGGAGATCATCGTGGGTGCTGCGATCACCAATGGCCTGCGCGTCGTTGGCAAGAAGCCGGAAGACGTGAAACTTGTGTGCTCGGGCGCCGGTGCGGC
>JBBRGY010000060.1:0-11386 GCA_038223495.1 Burkholderiales bacterium
GAGCAATGCGCTGTCCGTGCAAGCGAGCATGACCGTGCTAGGCGCCAAGTACATCAAGGCCGTTGATCCGACGCTCGTCGGTCAGCGCGTGACCAACGTGCCACGCGTTAAAACGTCGTTATTTGCCGACTATAAAATCGCCGCGCTGCCAGGATTTTCGGTGAACGCGTTGGCTGTTTTTGAGAACGGAAAGAACGTCACGGCAGATGGCAGCGTTGTCTTGCCAAACGCGTGGCAGCTCGACGTCGGTGTGCGCTATCGAACCAAATTGATGGGCAAATCAACGCTGCTTCGTTTGAACGTTGAGAACCTGACTAACCGCATTTACTGGCGCGAAGCACCGACGCAGTATTGGGGCGGAATTTATCTGTTCCCGTCGACGCCGCGCACTGTGCGCGGCAGTGTGACGGTGGATTTCTGAAGAACGACTCGTTCCCTCCCCTTCAAGGGGAGGGCTAGGGTGGGGATGGGTTAGTTCGATAATTTAGTTTCGATTCGAAGCGCGCACAAAACCATCCCCCTCCTAACCTCCCCCTTGAAGGGGGAGGAATCAAGCCCACACACAAGGTCATCATGCTTGAAACCGCCTTCACGCTTCTCGGCACCGCAGTCACCTGGCTAGAAGTGATTGCCTTCGTGCTCGCGCTCGCGAACATCGGCTGCAATGTGTTTGAGATTCACTGGGGCTGGCCGCTGACAATCATCGCGAGCGCGCTCTACGTGTGGCTGTTTTACGTGAGCAAACTGTACGGCGAGGCGGGCGTGAATGCGTTCTTTGCGGTCACGGCCGTTTGGGGTTGGTGGCAGTGGTTGCGCGGACATCGCGAGAACTCCAATGCGCCGCTGAAGATTGCGCGACTCGACCGCAACGGCATTGTGATCACCGTCTGCGCATGGGCGGTATTGTGGGTCATCTGCGCGATGCTGTTGCGCGCGATCACTGATTCGGACGTGCCGTTTGCCGATGGTTTTGTCACGGCGGGCAGCATCGTCGGCACCGTATTGCTCGGACGCAAATTTATTGAAAACTGGCCGTTATGGCTGGTTGTGAACGCGGCCAGCATCGCGTTGTTTATTCACAAAGGTTTGCATCTGACGGTCGTCCTCTACGCTGTCTTTTTCCTGCTGGCGATCTGGGGTTGGATTGGGTGGACAAAGCGTCTAAAAAACTTGTGAGCACAGAACCCAAACTCATCTGCCTGATCGGCGCCGAAAGCACCGGTAAGACCACGCTCGCGCAGGCGCTGGCGCTGCATTTCAATTGTCCGTGGGTGCCAGAATATTTGCGCGCATTCTGCGAATCACGCCAGCGCACGCCCACGCGCGACGAGCAATCTTTGATTCTGGAAACGCAGGTGATCCACGAATCAGCGGCGTTAATCTGCGCCAGAACGGCCAACGCACCTTACGTGTTTTGCGACACCGCGCCGCTGTTGACTGCCATCTACAGCGACTTCGTTTTTGGCGATCAATCGCTGTTCCCGCGCGCTCGTTCACTGCACCTGCGCTACGCGTTGACGCTGGTGCTTGAGCCGGACATTGCGTGGGTTGCCGATGAACAACGGGACGGCGCGCATGTGCGGCAGCCAATCACACAGACCATCGTCAGCGAACTTGCCGCGTTGAATGTGCCCATCGCGAAGATTGACGGCCAGGGCGACGCGCGCTTCGCATCGGCTGTGAAGGCAATTTCAACGTTGCGCCATTGATGCTTGACATCGCAGCCCATGCTGCAAAATGCCAGTGATGGAAGCATGGTTCGCAAGTATTCTTCAAGCGTTAGCGTTGCCGCAGTTCGGGCTGTCGACGGTGTTCGTCGTCAGTCTGGTTTCGGCCACGCTTCTACCGTTGGGCTCGGAGCCCGCCGTGTTCGGGCTCATCAAGCTCAATCCCGAGTTGTACTGGGCAACGATTCTGGTGGCAACGGCGGGCAACGCGCTGGGCGGCGCGATCAACTGGTGGATGGGCTTCTGCGCAAAGCGTGCCTACGAAGGCTACAAACATTCGGCGGTTCAGGCAAAGGCGCTCGCGTGGCTTGAGCGCCTCGGGCCGAAAGCGTGTTTCTTCGCGTTTTTACCTGTCGTCGGTGATCCGCTCGCTACGCTGGCAGGCTGGCTCAAGCTGCCGTTCTGGCCCTGCTTTTTATACGGCGCGCTTGGAAAATTTTTGCGCTACGTGGTGATGACCAGCATCATGCTCTGGGTGTGGCCGGGTGCGTTTTCGTTCGGATAAAAATCATCAGCTTTCCCTGAAACGTCCATTTCATAGGGGCTAGGTCGATAAAAGTCATATTATCGACTGTCAGACATATCTAGCGCTAGCCCCAGTGTAAACGCGCTTTCATGAAAAAGCTGATGATTCAAACTGCATTGAATTCGTTCGCAGACGCGCTAAAAAACGCTCGTAATATTTCCGCTAAAGACCCTTTGCCTTACGCGCCGTTTCAGTGATGGCGTCCAGCGTCGCGCCGGGCGTCAGATCTTGTGGATCAACTTTCAACTCAATGACGACCGGTTTCCGGGCACTGCGTGTGAAGGCAAGCGCGTCGGTGAATGCCGTCTCAAATTCTGCGTTAGTCGTGACCGTAAAACCTTTGCCGCCAAAACTTTCGGCGTATTTCGCAAAGTCCGGATTGACGAGCTGCGTGCCGTACACGCGCGACGGATTTTCGCGCTCCTGGTGCATGCGAATCGTGCCGTACATGCCGTTGTTAAACACGATACAAATCGGCGCTCCGCCATACTGAACGGCCGTGGCCAACTCCTGCGACGTCATCAAAAAATCGCCGTCGCCCGCGAAGTTAATCGTCGTGCGTTCCGGCGCAACGATGGACGCCATCACCGCTGCCGGCACGCCGTAGCCCATCGCGCCGCTGGTTGGCGCGAGCTGTGATTTGCTGCACGTCTCGATGCCCGCGTAGGGCCAGAAACGATGCGCCCAGGTGGCGAAATTTCCCGCACCGTTGGTGACGATGGCGTCCGCAGGTGCAAGGCGTTTAAGCGTTTGCACGACTTCCCATAAATTTAGTTTCGCAGGTTCGGCGCGATTCTTGTAGAGCGGCGGCAGGCTGCGCCAACCGGCCAGATCAGCACGGATCTCAGTCAGCGCTGCTTTGCGTTGCGCGGCATGCGCATCGCCCAGTTTGACGCCCGAAATCGCGGCTGCGAATTGCGCGTTGCCTGAGGCCATCATCAACTCGCCCTGATACACGCGCCCCAATTCGGACGGATCGCCGTGCACATGAATGAGCGTTTGCTTCGGCACCGGCACATCAAATAGCGTGTAACCTGAGGTCGTCATTTCGCCCAAGCGCGCGCCGATGCAAAGCACTACGTCCGCGTTTTTGACGCGAGCCGCGAGCTTCGGATTGATGCCGATTCCCACGTCGCCCGCGAAGTTAGGATGCGAGTTGTCAAAGCAGTCCTGAAAGCGGAATGCGCAGCCCACCGGCAAATCGTTCGCCTCCGCGAACATTCGCAACTGCCGCGCCGCATTGCGCGACCAGCCGAAGCCACCCGCGATCACGAACGGCCGCTCCGCATTCGACAGCATCTCCGTCATGCGCGCGATGTCTGCCGACCCCGGATGCGATTGCACTGGCTGAAAAGTTTTCGCTTCACCAACCGTTGCCATCGCGCTCAGCATGTCCTCCGGCAACGCCAGCACGACAGGCCCCGGACGCCCGCTGGTGGCGATTTGGAATGCGTGCGCCATGTATTCGGGTACGCGCGCTGCGTCGTCAATCTGCGCGACCCATTTCGCCATTGGGCCGAACATCCGGCGATAGTCAAGCTCCTGAAACGCTTCACGCTCCACAAAATCGTTGCCGACCTGACCCACCAGCAGGATCATCGGCGACGAATCCTGAAACGCGGTGTGCACGCCAATCGCGGCATTGGTCGCGCCCGGTCCACGGGTGACTAAGCACACGCCCGGTTTGCCAGTGAGCTTGGCGTACGACTCAGCCATGAAAGCGGCGCCGCCTTCCTGCCGACAGATGACGAATCGAAAGTCATTGCGGTGCTCATAAAGGCCATCAAGCACAGCGAGATAGCTCTCTCCAGGCACGCCGAACGCGGTGTCGACGCCGTGGGTGATCAGTGCGTCGGCAATAAGGTGCCCACCCGAACGCGGGGTGATCGACTTTGAAACGGGGGAAGGGTTTGTACTATTCATACGTGTAAGCTTAGCGAAATGAACAGCAGTATCACCGCGCCCGATCCATCTTTTCGGGCCGACGCCACGACCATCAGCGTCGTCGGCCTCGCCCACGCCACCTCCCATTTCTTCCAGCTCCTGCTGCCGCCGCTCTTTCCGTGGCTAGCGACCGAGTTCTCGTTGTCGTTTGCACAGCTCGGTCCGGTGGCCAGTCTTTTCTATTTAGTCTCGGCCTTTGGGCAGGCCGCAGCCGGATTTTTGGTCGACCGGTTCGGCGCGCGCGCCGTCATGTTTGGCGGATTGACGCTGTTCGCGGTCGCAGCCACCATTGGCGCGTTTGCTGATGGCTATGGCATGCTCGTCGCGTCATCGGCATTGGCCGGCCTCGCCAACTCGCCGTTTCATCCGGTGGACTACAGCATCATTAACCAGCGCGTATCGCACCAACGCATTGGTCATGCCTACAGCGCGCACGGTTTAAGCGGCACGCTCGGCTACGCTGCGGCGACGCTGGTCATGGTGCTGCTGGCGCAGCCATTCGGTTGGCGCACGGCGCTGGCGGCGGCGGCCGTATTTGCGCTGTGCGTGCTGGCGGTTGCTGTTATTTTCCGAGACGCCGTCGACACCCGTTCGCACGCAAATCATCACGCGAACCGTGCAGCGGGTTCGTCATTCGCGCTCACTGAATCGAAATTCGCGTTCATGCGGCAGCCCGTCGTGTGGCTCTGCTTTGCGTTTTTCTTCGTCATCACATTCAGTAATTCAGCAATCCAAAATTTCGCCACGCCCGCGCTGCAGGCCATTGCCGGACTGAAGCTCACGGTCGCTGCCACCGCGCTCACCGGTTATCTGGTGTGCAGCGCGATCGGACAGCTTGCCGGTGGGTTTGCCATCAGCCGACAGTGGGGCGACCCGGAGCGCATCATCGCCGGTGCGCTGACCGGCTCTGCAATCGTGCTGTTTATCGCTGCCACTGGCGTTGCTGGGGGCATTGCTACGTTGGGACTGGTCATGATCGCGGGTCTTGGCACCGGCGTCGCCGGACCGTCACGCGATTTGCTGATCAAACGCGCGACGCCCGCCGGTGCTACCGGTCGCGTCTATGGCATGGTGTATTCCGGCCTGGATGCCGGGCTCGCGGTGTCCGCGCCGATCTTTGGCTGGTTGTTGGATCACGACTTGCCCCGATCGATCTTTTTTGGCGCAGGTGCCGCCATGCTCGGCGCAATGTTGATCGGCCTTGGGGTGGGGCGCTTTGTCAAACAGCAGCCAGCCTGACGCTCAATCGAGCGAGGCTGCTTACGTCCGCGCTTTTACTTTCGGTAACTTTTTAATCGGCACCGGTGTCATGATGGCGCCAGGTTTGTTGATCGTGTTGTCGAACGATCTGGGCGCGACCGTTCCTCAGACTGCGCTTACCATCACTATCGCGGCGATTGCGATGTGTTTGGGTTCGCCAATTCTGGCCACCGTCACTTCGCAGATCGACCGCCGCACCGTGCTCGCCGGATCGCTCATGTTGTATGCGGTGGGCCACGCGCTGTGCGCGTTCGCGCCGAACCTGACGGCACTGATCGCGCTGCGCACCGTCACCATGCTTGGCGCGGCGATCTTCACACCGCAAGCCGCCGCCACCCTCGGCATCGTGATTGCGCCGGAACGGCGCGCAGCGGCGATCACCGCCGTGTTTCTCGGCTGGTCCGTCGCTTCCGTCTTTGGCAGCCCGATGTCTGCGTGGCTCGGCGCGAATGTTGGCTGGCGCGCCACCTTCGGCTTGTTCGCCGGGCTCTGCCTGATCGGCGTCGTCTGGGTGTTTCGCGTCGTGCCTAAAGGTTTGCAAGGCGTAGCGCTGTCGCGGGACGCATGGATTCGAATCGTGCGCCATCCCGCGTTGATCGCGATTTTGCTGGTGACGATGGTGTCCGGATCCGGGCAATTTACAACCTTTGCCTACGTCGCGCCGTACGTCGCAAACACGCTTGATCCGTCGCCGAACACTCTGTCATTAGCGCTGGTGCTGTTCGGGCTCGCTGGCGTCCTTGGTAACTTATGGGCAACACGTCGAATCGGGCATCGCGGTGCCACCTCCAACGTGACGATTTCAATGATTTCGATGTGCGCGGGGATGCTGACACTCGCTGCCGTCGGATCGATATGGATCGGTTTCGTCGTCGGTGCGCTGACGTGGGGCGCGGGCGTTTTCGCCAACAATTCGTCGCAACAGGCACGCCTTGTCGTGGCCTCACCGGCGCTTGCAGGAGCGAGCATCGCGCTCAACACCAGCATGATTTATCTCGGGCAAGCCATCGGAACGACAGTCGGCGGCGCGGTCATTGCCAGCGCAGGATATCGATGGTTGCCGTTAGTGGGCGCGACGGTTTTAATCGGCGCCTTGGCGCTGTCCGCTCGTGCCACGCGCAAAACGCCTGTCTAGAAACGCTAGTCGCAGTTGCAAAACCGCAATTCGCAAACTTATTGTCGGCAGGCGATGTGTTCGGAATTTTCTGGCAGCTAACGGCTTACCGCTAGCGCCTACAGGGGCTGGTTTTCAATAATACGACAAGTCGACTTTTATTGAATTGTGCATACAGCCCCCGTGAAATGGTGCTTTTATCGTAAAGCTGTCTAGGCAATTTATCCATTTCACAAAAATAAATTCGAGCGACTGCACATCAGCCTAGAAACATCTGATAGAAATCCGGTATCTAAACGGCCTTGATCAAAAGTCGATGTGCCAAGGGATGACGGATTTCGCTGACCGCGCGACACTTGGGGTGTATTTGGGTGCTGTGTGGGTTAGGAATCGGGTTGAACTCCACAATAAATCGCGCAAAATGCGCCTCACGTCGAGCCATTCATGACATCTTCTACCTTCGATAGCGCCGCCTTGTGGAGCGCAACGCCGCTCGCCACCGATCAGAACACCATCGGGTCTGCGGGCCTGTCGGTTCGACAGAGGAAACTGCTGACGCTTCTGTCTCAGCCGATGTCGGTTTCGCAACTCGCCAGCAGCATCGCGCTTCCGACTGAAGAGGTCCACGTCGCACTGGATCGTTTTGCCAAGCTCGGCCTTGCCCGATCCGGAGAGGCCGCACCGCTTGACCCAATGCAGTTGCGCGCGGCATCCAGCGTGACCGCGGCCGCCGCTGAATCGCCATCGCGCATGCCGATGATGATCGGCATTGCCATCGCCGTGCTTGCGCTGGTGGCGGCAGGGGCCTGGATGTTGCGCGGAGGCTCATCGGGCGGCGGGCAGACGCCCACTCAAGTCGCATCAAGCGCGACGACTATGGCAGCGAAAGCACCCACACCGACCGGCTCTGCCGACTCGGCTGATACGGTGCTGCCGAAGGGCGCAGCGGTTGCACCAGTGCCCGCAGTTGCCACGGTTGCGCCTGCGACAACTCCCGCGCAAGCCGCCGCTGCACCACTCAGCGCCGCAGCAACCCGGGCTGCTGCGGCGGCCGCATTGGCCGCTGCCGCGCCTGCCAAGGCTGCTAGCGCGACGCCTGCGCCGACGGCAGCGCCAGTTGCCACCAAATCCGCAGCTCAACCGGCGGCGCCCACCGCGCCCATCGCGGCTGCGGTTGTTCCTGCACCAACCCCGGCACCTGCACTGACTCCAGCCGCCACCCCAGCGCCAGTTGTAGCTGCCCCCGCCGCAGTTGCGACTGCGCCTACCGCAGCGCCGGCTGCCGTGGCTCCCGCGCGCACTGCTGCCGCTGCTGCTACGCCCGTCCGTGCCACTCCTGCGCCAGCGCGTGAAATCAAATTGGTCAATCGTGTCGAACCGATTTTCCCGCGTAGCTCCGATGCCGACAAAGGGACGGTTCGCGCACGTTTACAGGTGGACGCCAAAGGCAGCGTCACCGGCGTAGAAATTCTCGAGTCAAACCCTCCGCGCGTGTTTGACCGCACCGTGCGCTCTGCGCTACAGCAGTGGCGCTATGAACCTACGGGCGAGGGGTTTTCGACCTTGGCCGAAATTAGCTTCAGTCGCTAAATAGTCGCACTTAGGGACGAATGTCCTTCACCAGAGACGCTAACGTCTCTGGACTAATTTCACAATGCTGCGGGTAATTCGTATGGTCACAGCCAAGCTTCACGCCTGCGCCCGCGAGCAATGCAGCACGCATCGGCGCGGTGAATTCAAAGCGCAGGAAATGCACCGCTGAGGTTTTCTCGTCGGTCTCGCGATCTAGATCTTCGTCGGCAATGGCATATACCCGCGCTTGCCCTTCCACCTCGACAAACATGCGATCTTCACAATCGATGAGCCGCGCGAGTTCACGCTTGCGTTCATTGACGTCGCCGTACTCGATCAACATCGTAGCCTTCCAGTTGGTGCCGTCTGGAATGAGCGGGTTGTAAGCGTCCAGTTCGTCTTGAATGCCCTGCTCTTCAAAAACTTTTTCGACGCGAAGCATTTCCTGAATTTGATATCGAACGGTTTGCTCGTCTTCAAACTGAATCATGAAATGTTCACCCAACAAAACCTTGCGCAGTTTGCGATGAGCGATGAGCTGCGGCTTGTTGCTCTTTAGAAATTTGCTGTAGGCCTCAAGCGTCATGAGGTCGGCGTGTTTTAGGTGCGTCATGGTGAATGTTTCGTGTGTGGTTACAGTCCGTACGCCTTGGCGATCAGGCTCATCGGGTGCGAAAGTTTGGGCGTCTTATCTTGCGCGAGACCCGCTTCGCGAATGCCCTGCTCAATGTGATGTCCCGCGAGCTGGCAGTCTGACGAGATGTAGTCTGGCGTGTTCAGCATCATCGCTTTAAACACCGGTTTTCCGATCTTCATCGCCATGTCGTGATGCGCTTTTTTCACGCCGTACGTGCCCGCATGACCCGAGCAGCGCTCAACGGTATTGACCGTCGTACCAGGAACCAGTTTCAACATTTCCTCCGTCTTCTTTCCCATGTTTTGCACGCGGCTGTGACACGGGACGTGATAGCTGACATGGCCCAACTCTGATTTGAAATCGGTCTTCAGCAAGCCATCTTTTTGTCGCGCGATCAAATATTCGAACGGATCCCACATCGCTTCCTGCACGACTTTCGCATCAGGATGGTCTGGCATCAACAGCGGAATTTCCTGCTTGAACATCAGCGTGCACGAAGGGATCGAGGTCAGGATCGCATAGCCTTCACGCGCATATTTTGCGAGCACCGGAAGATTGAACGACGCCAGTTCAGCAACCCCATCCAGATCGCCCAATTCGAGCTTCGGCATGCCGCAGCATTTCTCTTTGTTGACAATCTCGAACGTCACGTCGTTATGAGTGAGCACCGAGAGCAAATCCTTGCCGATGCCAGGCTCGTTGTAGTTCACGTAACAGGTCGAAAAAATTACGACCTTTCCTGGCGTGCGTTCACCGTTTTTGACCGGCACGCTTGTCCGTGCGGCGGACTTAGCTTGCGAGCGGAATTTCTTGGTGGCAAGCGACGGAATCCAGGCATCCTTATCCACGCCAAGCTGGTTCTCCATCACGCCACGAGCAAACTTCGTTCTGTTAATCGCATTAGCGGTCTGCACGATGATCGGAATGCCTGCAAATTTGCCTTGCGTGTCGGTCGATGCGAGGAATTTTTCGGCGATACCCACTTCGCCTTTTTTGTATTTCACGGCCTTCGCGCGAAGCATCAAATGCGGAAAGTCCACGTTCCACGCGTGCGGCGGCGTGTACGGGCATTTCGTCATGTAGCAGACGTCGCACAGATAACACTGGTCGACGACTTTCATGAAATCTTTTTTGTCAACGCCGTCCACTTCGAACGTTTTCGATTCGTCGATCAGATCGAACAACGTGGGGAAGCTGTTACACAGACTGACGCAACGACGGCAACCATGGCAAATGTCGTAGACGCGCTCCAGTTCTTTGTTCAACGATTCTTCGTTAAAAAAGTCTGGGTTTTTCCAGTCGATGACGTGACGCGTCGGTGCCTGGAGATTGCCTTCTTGTGCCATGATTTTTTCCAGTGAGCGGTAGGACTTGTAGGGCGGGCACTGCCCGCCTTACGTGAACTCCGTGAACCGCTAAATAAACGGAGCAGTTAGTCTGCCAACGCTTCCAGCGCCTTGGCGTAACGATTAGCGTGTGAACGCTCAGCCTTTGCCAGCGTTTCGAACCAATCAGCGATTTCGTCGAAGCCTTCTTCGCGAGCCGATTTGGCCATGCCTGGGTACATGTCGGTGTACTCGTGTGTTTCGCCAGCAACCGCTGACTTCAGGTTGTCGCGGCTGGAGCCGATTGGCAGATCCGTCGCTGGATCGCCCACGAGCGCCAAGTAGTCCAGGTGACCGTGCGCGTGCCCGGTTTCGCCTTCAGCGGTGGAGCGAAACAGCGCTGCCACGTCGTTCTGGCCCTCAATGTCCGCCTTGTTCGCGAAATAGAGGTAGCGGCGGTTCGCCTGGCTCTCGCCAGCAAAAGCGTCTTTCAAATTCTGGTGGGTCTTCGTACCTTTGAGGTTCATCGATGCACTCCTGTTTTTCAAACGTGGATACGTGGCGCAAAAACGCGCAACGCATAAATCGAAGTATGGCCCGGTTGGCAATCGGTTGCGGCGAACAATATCGTTCAGCGTAATCGGTTATTCCGCACAGAGCCACCCGCCACGCAGACAAATCAGACGATTGGTGCTTCTAATCAACTATCAGCTTTTTCACGAAACGTCTATTTCATAGCGTCTACGGGCTAAATAGTATTTAAGTCGACTTAAACGTTTTTTAAACCGTAGCCCCTATGCAATGGTCGTTTCAACACAAAGTTGGAGCATCCACTCTCCATATTTCACGCGGGTTTTGACGCCTTTAAGCGTAAAATTTAGGCAATGACTAACGAAACACCTGAAATCACATCCGTGGACGCTGTTGCGTTCACCGCCTCCGAAGCCACCACCGCAGCGCCAGGAGCGCCTGTCGCGGACGAATCACCGCCCGTCATAGTCGTGGCTTCCGAGCCCTCGGTGCCTGCCGAGGTTACCTTCGCCGACTTAAACCTCGCCGAGCCAATCCTCCGCGCAATCACCGACTCCGGCTACACGAAGCCCACGCCGATTCAGGCGCAGGCAATCCCGATTGTGCTGTCTGGCCTTGACGTCATGGGCGGCGCACAAACCGGCACCGGCAAAACCGCCGCGTTCACGCTCCCGATTCTGAATCGAATCATCAAACACGCGAACAGCTCACCATCGCCCGCGCGCCACCCTATCCGCGCGCTCATGCTGG
>JBBRGY010000061.1:0-11385 GCA_038223495.1 Burkholderiales bacterium
GCCACCGCTTGCGGCAGCGGTTGGTTGGGTCAAAGCCTCGTGAGAGGTTTTGACACCGCTTTACGTCTGGGCAGCATCGCCCCGCTTGCTGCAAGATCATGCTGAAATCGCACTCACGTCATATCCACAATCTCACCGTCCGCGCGCCTTCGCGGAAATGGATCGCGGGCATTGGCACCGGGATGGCCCTGATGCTAGGCATGTCGGCCTCCGCGCAAACCTGCCCGTTCGACGATGGCAACTCGCGGCTCACGCGGGAGGGGTTGGTACTCACGCGTTTTGCCCTCGGACTGACTGGCGCGGCGATGGTCAGTGGTACGGATTTCACCGTGGCCGATGCGCCGACCATTCAGTCGAACATCGCGTGCCCGAGTTGCGGCTTAAACATCACCGGCAACGTGGACGGCGGCGGCAACCCCATCGTCACCGTGGCCGACGCGACGATCATCAGCCGCAAGCTGGCGGGGTTTCAGGGCGCTTCGCTCACGGCAGGCCTCACGCTCGGCAGCGGCACGCGCAACAACTCAGCTGCGGTGAATAGTTTCCTGCTTGCGGGCTGCGGCGCGGGCGCGAATGTGAATGGCTGGGTGCAGGGTGGCAATAGTTTTGGTGCGGCGGGCGTTATCGGGACCAACGACGATCAGGCGATGACGATCAAAAGTGGTGGTGTATTTCTCGCCGCGCAGCTGGCCGATAACAGCGGGTTGCGCATTTTTCGCACTAATGCCGCTGGCGCACCGGCCGTCGTGAACGGCTCGGTCAGGAACTCCATCGGGCTGACCCCGTATGCCGGCGCGACGGTGGCCGGTGGCGGCAGCGACAGCCCCATCTGCTATGACCCAACGACGGACTCAACACGCAGTTGTGGCAACGTCGCGATTGCGGAAATGGCAACGATTGGCGGTGGTCGGGCCAATCGCGTGACTGGAAATGACGCAACCATTGGTGGGGGTGGATCCAACAGCGCACTGAGTCAGAACGCTACCGTCGGAGGCGGTGCACAAAACATCGCATCAGGCCCCGGCGCAACCGTTCCCGGTGGCTACAACAACCGCGCCGAGGGAGGCATATCATTTGCGGCCGGATTTGGTGCTGTCGCGCGCGGCAGCTCGAGCTTCGTATGGAGCGACTTTGCCACGGGCAACGGCCTTTTTGACCCGGCCGCCATAGGCTCGTTCGGCGCAACGCCCGGCAACACCACGCCGCTCGACAACACATTCATCGTGCGCGCTACGGGCGGATTTCAGTTCATCAGCAGCGTCAACAACATCGGACAAATTCTGACGCAGTGCTTCATCAGCCCCGGCGGTAGCGGATGGAACTGCGTCAGCGACCGTAACGTGAAACACGCAGTGAAACCTGTATCGCCGAAGGGCGTCCTGGCGCGGCTGATGAACGTGCCCGTCAGCACCTGGGCGTTTAACGGTAATGAGCGGCGGCAGATGGGCCCGATGGCGCAGGACTTTTTCCGCGCGTTTGGTTTGGGCGACAGTGACCGCTCGATCAATTCGGTTGATGCCCAGGGCGTGGCTTTCGCGGCGATTCAGGGGTTGCATCAAATGGTGAAAGAGAAAGATGCCGAAATCGCAAAACTTGCGGCAGCGCAGAGCGTTGCTGCGACGCTACTGCGTGATCTGGCTGAACAAGTGAAGTTGCTGCGTGCGGCGAGCGCAGTGAGCGCGAGGTAAAAGTGCTGCCTTGGTCGCAAGCGGACTTAGCGAGCCAAATTGCCCAGCACTGACCGATAATCAGCTAACGAGGCTAGCGCTTTTTGCGCGGCGGCTCCACTTCGGGTGCCACGACGTTGTCGTAAAAGATTCGCGTCTCAACATCCTTTGATCGTTGCCGATACACCCGACCGTCGCTGGCGTCGATCCACGTCTGGCTTGTAATCACGCTTTTATCGAACGGCGCGGCGACCTTCGATGTCCACACCGTCATCGCTTTGCCGTCGAGCCGGTCAGTGCCAGTCACGGCACAATCGAGTGTGGTCTCCAGTGCGATTTTCTCTACGGCTTTGACGTCAATAGTATTTTTCGTGCGTCGCCATTTGCCTTCGCCTTCGCGTGTGTAGATGTAGCCGCCGATGTAAACGCCTTCGTTAGTCATTGTCTTGCCGTCAATCATCATGGTGTTGACGGCGCGATACGGTCGGTCGGGATGGGGCAACGTGGCTTTGATCAGGGCAACACAGGACGCAGAAGGCGCTGCGGCAGCATGGCTGGCTGCGAAGAGGTTAGCCGTAATCGACAGGGCCACGGCAAGGCCGCGAAGTTGGGTGAGTGGCTTCAACATCAATAATTCTTTCGTTTATGACTCTGCATGAAAGCGTTGCGCGACTTCGTAGCGTTCGCCTACGTTCATGGTCTAAGCACGAACACAGGCAGGTGCCGCTCAGACGTAAAACTGGCCCGGAATCTCTCACCGCTTAAACTTCGTGGCATGACCCTTGTTGCTGCTAAGGCTTCGGCCCCATCTGCCGACGACATCACCCAGATGCTGCACGCCGCGCGCGCTCAGGGCGCGGGCTCGCAGCGCGCGCTGTTTGATCTGGTTTACGGCGAGCTGCGTGCGTTGGCACGCGCCAGGGTAGGGCGCGAATCCACGCTCACGTTGTTGAGCCCAACCAGCCTCGTGCATGAGTCGTATCTGCGCCTGATGGACAGCAGTGCCGGAGGAGCCAGCGAAGCAACAAATCGCAAGATGTTTTTTGCCTATGCAAGCAAAGTCATGCGCAGCGTGATCGTTGATTACGTGCGTGAACGCGATGCGCAAAAGCGCGGTGGAGGTAAAGCTGACGTCACCCTGATCACCGAGCTGGTGGGGCAGGCGGCCGACGAAACGCGGGTACTCGCCGTACATGAGGCGATGCAGCAGTTAAAAGAGATTGACGAGCGCTGTCACGATCTGGTGGAGCTGCGCTATTTTGGTGGTTTCACTGTGGAAGAGTGTGCCACGCAGCTCGATATTTCGCCGGCCACCGCAGCGCGGGACTGGGATAAGGCGCGCCTTTTTCTCGCTTATCGACTTGGCGACTGAGCTTGAAGCTGGGCGAGCAATGTCTCCGCCTGCTTCAGGCGCTTCGGATTATTTTGCGCGGTGCGCCAACCGTCAATTGCCAGATTGAGCGCCCATACTGCATCCCCGGTTCGTGACTCGTTCGCAAGCATTTGCGCCATCACGTAATGCATCTCGTGCAGCGCAAAGGCATTGTTGGTAGGGGCACGATTAGCACGCGCCAGCGCCTCCATCTCGACCCACGCTTTCTCACGCAGACCCAGATCATGCCACCACTTTGCCCGGGACAGCCTGGTTCCAAGCGTGAGAACGTGGTTCGCGCCGCCGCTTCGGGCGTAGAGATCAATGGCGCGATCAAATGTCGCCTGTGCGGCCGACGTTTCTCCAAGCAGCGCAAGCGTTCGCGCGCGCTCGTGCTCGATCCCGGCGAGCTCGCTCACACTGGGTGTATTGAGGCGTTCAACGTGGGCGAGTGCTGCGTCTAACTCAATAAGCGCGTCGCGCGCACGCCCCGATTCGCGCAGCACGATGGCGTAGTTAGCCCGCAGTGTTGCTGCGTCCTCGGAATCGGGGCTCGCACGCTTGAAGGCACCGATCGCCTGCTCATAGCGACTCAGTATCTGTGCGCTGGACTCGATACCTTCATTGCGCGCGATCGTTGCCCATGCGTACAAGTGTTGCGCCGCACGTTCGGCCTTGGCAGCCTTTAATTCTTCTGTAGGGTGCGTCGCCGACATGCGCTCCAAAGTTGCATCCAGCGCCGTCAGCGTGGCGCGGGCGCTAATCAGGTTGCCTACATAAATATCGGCCCACAGATCAACAATTTTTGCTTCGTAAATGGCCGGGTGATCGTCACCAAATTTAGCGCGCGCATAGTTGATGCGCTCCTTGTTGACCTCGTCAAAGCGGTCTTCGATTTCCAGCTTTCCGTAGAGTTCAGCCAGCGTCCCCAATAGCTTGATCTTGGTCTCGGGTTGATCGTCGAGGGATTGGCGAATGCGCGCCAGACCGGCGTCGAGCATCTGCCTGGCAGCCTGCGTAGATGTGCGCTGTCCACTGATGATGCCTGGGTCGAGCGAGGTAAACAGGCCAGTCACAAATTCCGTGGTGGTGTTTGCGCGCAAGGCTTCTTGTCGCGCTGCCGCCTGTTGTTCGCGCGCATCGACCAGTTGGTACAACGCGAACACGAGGCTCGCGGTCACGGCACTCACTGCCACCGACACGCTGGTCACCGCGAGCCGATGTCGAGCCACAAATCGCCACGCGCGATCACGGCGGGTGCTGACCCGGGCACGCACCGGTTCGCCCGCCAAAAAGCTCGCTACATCACGATCAAATTCATCCACGCTGCGGTAGCGGTCGGCCACATCCGCCGCTGTTGCTTTCTGAAAGATGGCACGCAGATCGGCATCGATGCCGTCCTGCCTGTTGGTCAAGCGCACGGCGTCCTGCGCCACTTGCCAAAGCTGCTTTGGGTGAGTCCACGCTGCGCGCTCACCGGTCACCAGTTCAATCAACAAGGTGCCGAGCGAAAACACATCCGACTGCGTACCGATACTGTCGCCACGCACTTGCTCTGGCGAGGCATATTGCTCGGTAAACGCCGCTCCCATGTGACGCGTCAATTCATCTTCGCCGTCACCTTCGCTATCACCGTCAATGTTTGTGTCGACATCGGAGACTAACTTTGCGACACCAAAGTCAAGCAGTTTGACGCTGCCAGTCTGGTCGACCAACACGTTGCCGGGTTTGATGTCGCGATGCAATACCAGCTGTGTGTGCGCGTAGCCTACCGCCGCGAGCAGCTGCCGAAACAACACGATCCTTTCGCGCACTGGGCGTGACTCGCAGAAGCGACGAATGTCTACGCCATTCACCAGCTCAATCACCAGAAAACGTTGCTGATCCGCGGTGATCCCGGCATCAAGCAGGCGCGCAATGTGCGGATGCGTCAGGCGTGCGAGCAATACGCCTTCGCGCGCAAAGCGAGCGCGTGCCTGAGAGGACAGAGCCAGCGAGCCCAGCAGTTTCACCGCGACCTCGGCCGCGTAGAGCCCGTCGCTACGCCGCGCGCGCCACACACTGCCCATGCCACCGCGCCCGATCGGCTCAATCAGCGTGTAGTTACCGCAACGAACGCCTGCCTGCGGCGCGTCCCGTGCCGCGAGCGCGTCGGCCAGACGTACAAACGAATGCGTCTCCGGCGACTCACGCTGTTTGACAACATCAAAAAAGGCCAGCACCTCCGCCACACGAGGGTCGGTCGTCGCCGCCCCGGTCGGGCAATCCATTCGCGTGAATACCGCCCGCCACTGCGCCGTGGTCAAGTTCTGTCGGGTATGGATTGACGCGGAAGTCATGTAATCAGGTAGAGAACAAAATTGGCAAAAGCAGCACCGTTACGCTGGAGCGGATCTCGGTGAGCAGCAGGCAAGATACCATCTCATTTGGGATTGTCTGCGCCGCTAAGCTGCACAGACGAAATTACGCGGTAAATACTCTCGTCGCGACTGTCAAAAAGGGCAAGTCAGGCATAGAGGTTGATTTACGGACACATTCTTACTGCGCTGCGTAGCATTTTCCGGCAATCAGATGCGCGGAATCGCTTAACGAGGCGGCAGTCAGGGCCGAATGCCTGGAGACGCGCCGTTAGGCATGAAATGCACCAACTCACCTGTTTGGTGAGCCGGAGGCCCAGCTCGTTGTCGTTGTAGAACTGCGCAGTCCCTCCCGCAACGGGTGAGGGCTTGATTTCAAAGCCTTTGATGTTCCTCAGTGTGTCGAGCAGTTGCGCCTTTAGCTCATTCAAATTGCAACCCATTACTTCGTGGCCGAACCGATAAGACACTCCCCCGGCACCTCGAATCCTTCATGCGATTCGAAACCACTCAGTGCGTCTTCCACCTCGTTCCACACGGACTCGCGTTCTGGCGCGGACAGGTGAGCCATCATGGCATTGAATGCGCCGAATGCTTCTCGAGCAACTTGAACGTACTCGGCGGCGCTGTCCATCTTATGCGGCACCGGCACAGCGCGAACCTCGGGGTTGGAAAATCCGGCTTGACGAAAGACGTCCTCGAGCACGCCGGGACCGCCAAGACTGAACGGTCCAGGTTGGCCTGGAGCAGGGGACGGGAGTTGCGCGCGTCGGCGAATGATGGACGCAGGCACCGCGCCCCAACTGTTGCAATCTGGCGTCGAAAAGACAATGACGGAGACACGACCACCCACCCTCAGCACACGGTGCCATTCGCTCAGTGCAGTCGCGGGGTGCGGCATGTACATCAGCCCCAGCCGACACAGCACCACATCAAACGAAGCATCGGCGAGATCGAGTTTTTCGCCGTCCATGGCGCGCGTCTCAATCTGTTTGAATCCGCGTTCACGCGCGACCTGTTGCGCGAGTTCAACGATTCCTTCGGAGATGTCGGTGGCCAGCACGTAACCATTGGGGCCCACGCGTTCGGCGGCGCTGACCGCCGGTTCGCCCGCGCCCGCTGCGATATCCAATATGCGCTGACCTGGCTGAAGCTTCGCCGCGTTAAGCATCTGACGCGTCATTTCGCCATACCAGCGATCTAGTACGGGATTCCAGCGACGCCATGCCGCGCCGTCTTTGTTCCATTGTTCTCGCTGCGCGCTCTTGTACTTCGCGGCGTCGAATGCGGTGGGTTGTTCGGTCATGCAACTTCTCCTCTGGGTTAGACGTCATTTCCGGTCGGCGAAGGCTCGCAGTTCGCTGGGCACGCGATAGATGCCTTGTACGGGCCTGAGCGTGTATTTTTCAATCTCGTCTGAAACAGGCTCGCAGGTTTGATTGTCACGAGAGGCGCCTTCTGCACGTTCGATGATCGTGAGAACAGGGGCAACGGCCCGGTTGGCCGAACGCCCAAATTTCAATTCGCGTATCGTCTGCACATCGCAACCTTCGCCCTGATAAATGGACGTGACTAAATCACTAAGCACCGGGACGATTTTTCGGCCTTGCTTCTTGAAAATAGTGAGTACATCGATGTTGTAGAACGAAACCCTCGAAGACGCACTCCAGGATTCAGTGATCCCAAAGGTCAGCGCGCGACCGGCCGTCGGAAAGTCGGTACTGTCAATCTTTGCGCTATCGATCTTGTATGCGTCGCTCGCCCAATTGCCACGCATCAGCAGATGTGCGACGACACGTTTTGAACGCTTGCTGAGAATCGCGATGTAGACATCGTAAGTCGTTACGCCGTTATCGTCGAGTAGTGCAATGGCATTGAGCGCAGCGAACGTATCGCTATCGCCCGCTAACTGTTTGCACGAGGCGAAAGCGATGGGCGTTTCTGTATGTCCCAAACTGGCTACGCGGGCTACCTCAATTAATTCGCTATCGCAGTCAGCAGCGGTGGTGGCAGCGAACGCTTGAGAAAGACCAACGAAAAAAATGCAAGCGGCTAAATATGTTCGTAACCCCACCACGCATGCTCCTCTTTAACGGCTGAAAACTGCGTCAGCCCTTGCGCCTGACGCCAAGTTTATGCCGCCGTCTGTGGCTTCTTGCGGTTGAGGTGCGGCGTGACCGACAGCCGGACGCTCGGCCCGTCCGGAACGATGTGATGTCTCACCTGCACACCCAGCCAGCTGACTTGCCGTTGGACGTCACTTCGACTGAGGAATTAGGCTTCGCCCCTACGATTGAAGGTGCGCTGATTTCCATTGATGCTAACAACGGCAAACGGCCAATCCGTTGATAGCCACTCAGGCAGGAAGGCTTCCAGGAACAGCTCTAGTCCTTTCGGAACTTCGCTCGACCGCGCCCAAAACCTCACCTCGGCGTCCAATCCGTCTTCACTAGGAGGATCGATGTAAACGCACCCGAGTAGTCTGCTCTCGTCCGGCGTCATCAGCGCATAGTCGAAAGACGAACGAAGTTTGAACTCCTTCTGATGCCACCCGAGGTCGACGATGTTGTCCTCAATGGTCATGTTTTCGGGAGGCCAACCCCAGATTTCACCGAAGCGGCTCCAAAGATGTTCGCGACTCGACATAACAGCGTCATAGTCCTTGAAGGCATCATGAATGGTGATTGAGCGCATCACAAATCGCTCGGTTTCGATGCGCGCTGGGACTATGAAGTTTCGGGGAAGGAAGGACATGGTGTGCGGGCCCTAAAGTTGGAGTTGACCAGCTCGCGGGGGCGAGCTGGTTGAAGGACGGGATGGACGCCACTTGCTCAGACTCACTGTTTCGACCGTGTGCGATACACCACGCGTGCCCCCGCGGCAACGAGGCTCAGCGCGGCCGCGAGGATGAGCCACCCGGCTACGTCGGGGGCCGCGGATAGCAACTGGCTCCAAGACAGTCCCGCCAGTCGCGGAATGACAAACGCTACCGCAGCCACGAATGCCAGGTCAGTGAGCACAGACAATCCTACGCGCAGCCCGAGGGCGCCGTTGGTCCGGCCTCGATATATCCGTAGCAGCCCACGCAGCTGCATGAGGATGATCAGGAACATTGCGGCGGCGATGATCCCGAATAGCCAGCGATGTTTTTCTGAAGGATCGGGTAGTGGTTTGCCGATAAGTGCTGCGGCTATCTCGTCGGCCATGACGTGGCTCGTAGGAGCGATCGGCCACGGAATCGTCGACGACACATTCGTGAGCACCACCACGCCAAGTCGTCGCTCGGGGAACATCACCATCTTGCCCCGGAAGTTTGGGACGATGCCGCCATGATGCACTGCGTGCTCGCCGGCGATCGTGCCGTCGCGCCATCCAAATCCGTACGAAAAACCTTCCGACGGGGCGCCGCCGGTATGCATCTGCGCGAGACCGGCCGCGCTCAGGAGTTTGCTGGAATCCGTGCGCAGCTGTGCCACGAGAAAGTGCCCCATATCAGCAGCACTGCTAATTAAAGCGGCAGTCGGAAGCCTGCTCCCTTCAAACGGCAGCGTGCGGGCAAGCGGAAAGCCGAACACGTACACATGACCGCTCGAAAGACGCCCCGGGTTTTCGCGGTCGAGCGCGACCGTCTGATCGACATAGCTGTCGCGCATGTCAAGGGGCGTGAAAATCGATGACTGCACATACGACGCAAACGACCGCTTGGACACCGCCTCCACGACCGCCCCCAGCACTTGATAGTTCGGGCTTGAGTATTGGTGTAGCGCGCCTGGCGCGTTGTTTAGCGCCACGTCGGCCAGCGCGCGTACCTGATCAGTCAGCGTGGGCGACGTGCCTGTCGCTCGCGGTGCATTGGTGGGAACGCCGCTGGTGTGATGCAGTAGCTGGCGCACCGTGATGCGCGCACTCGCAGGGGCGTCAGCGACGCGAAACCAGGGCAAATACTGCTGCACCGGCGCGTCCAGCTGAATCAGATTTCGCTCCACCATCTGCATTATGGCCAGCGCGGTGAACGATTTGCTCATCGACCCCAGCACAAACCCAGTGCGCTCGGTGACCGGTGCCCCCAAACCGTCTGTGCCGAATCCCCGCGCGTAGACCACTGATCCGTTCGATGCGATTGCGACCGCCGCACCCGGAATGCGATTGCGCTGCATCTGCTGCTCAATGTAGCGCTCAATCGCAGAAATGTTCGCTCCAATGTCAGGTGCAGCGGTGCGCGCCGGTTGCGCAAACAGTGGCATGGCGACGGTGGCCACGGCGAGGAAGCGAGCAAGCTGCCAACGTTTCCCCAGCCGGGCGTGCAAGGTCATTGGGATGTGGAGTTCATAGGCGTCATTGCCAGTATCGGGTGCCATTCGAGCTCAGCACGCTGGATGTCACGACCAGCGATCACTGCCCGTCGCCAACATCCGTGGCCAGACGAATGCCGTTTCTAGAGCCCTCGCACGCGGCAAGCGATGAGGACAAGCCCAAAACCGATAACCCATGACCATAAGACAATCGGAGCTGAAATACCAACGTGCCCGAACGTCCCCACCAAGGCAACGATGTAGAGCACCAATGAAATGATCCACACGATAAACGTTGGGGCTTTGCCGGAATTGCGCATGTTGATTTCCTGTGAAGTTGCTTGGACTGGCCAGCATAGCTACTTCAGGCCTGACTCATGCAAATCTTTTACAACGCGCCGAATTTGCTTCGCGTGGGGGGCAACATTTGAGTTAATTTGAACAGCACAGCGGTGAGGGCTTTGCGCTGCCGTCGCGCAGGCGCAGAGCGAAAACCAAGAAGCCAGCCCTCTAGCCGATGCCATGACATCGGCTCGAGTCAGGCGCACCATCCGCGCAAGACCAAGTGGAACAAGGATCGAGTAGCGTGATGAATCGAGTTGGAAGGATGCGTTGGCCATTCACATTCCGCTAGATTAGTTCTTGGTCGAACCGATAAGGCACTCCCCTGACACCTCGAACCCTTCGGGCTTGCCAGTTCGGAATAGCTTTGCCGATGAGCCCAACTTCAATGGTTGAGTCACCTTTATCAATGTCTTGAAATTCGTCGGCGAAGCGTTCTCAATTGGGAACGACCGTCCAATAGTTGCCCTCACGATCCAGGAAGTCAGCAAGCTGATGCTTCATCGATAAGTTGTGGAAGCGGTAAGTGGTTTGCAAACAGGCTCTTCCGAAAGCAGTGCCGATGACGTCCAACACCTGAGGCATGCCGGACCGCATATCAGCTTGGCGATGTGGCACACAATACCGCGTTAACCGAGCCGCGAAGCGGTCTCGGCTTGAACGATTAGTTAGGTGTGCAAGCGGCGATATGACCACCAAGCAATCGAACTGATAGCCAGTGCCCACAGGGCGACGATGACAACGACCATTCCGCGACTCACTGGCCTTTCGGAAGCGGCCAAAGCTTGCTCTTTTGCAGACGCCATGACATTGGCTGGAGTGAGGCGCACGACCAATGCAAGTCCAAGCGGCACAAGGATCAGATCGTCCAGGTAGCCCAAAACCGGAATGAAGTCCGGGATGAGGTCAATGGGACTCAGTGCGTATGCGGCTACGGCCATGGCAATCAGGCGAACGAACCATGGTGTGCGTGGGTCGCGCGCAGCGAAGTACACCACCATTGTTTGAAGTTTTAGGTTCTTGGCCCACTTCCGAAGCGATGCAACCATCATGCACACCTAACGTTCGAGTTAAGCTGACACCGACGGCGAGGTGCCGAGCCGGCGCTGCAGAAAATGCAGGCCTGCACTGTGTAGCGCCGGCCCGGTGGCTTGCCGTTGGGGCTCGTCTTGAACGAGGGGTTAGGCAGCGCCTTGCTCACGGCGCTAAAACCACATGTCTCTGATGCACTTACCGTCACTGGGCAAGTCTTCCCACTTCTCCAAGCCTTCGAAGTGATCAATCGGTAGAGCTGCGATTGGCTCGGGCTCTGTCATGCGCAGGTTCACCGCCACTCTTCGTCGACCTTGTTCATT
>JBBRGY010000062.1:0-11380 GCA_038223495.1 Burkholderiales bacterium
CAGGCATCTACGCAGCACTTGCTGAAGCAGCAGAAACGATGCGTCGTGGCGGTGGTGTTGGCTATGACTTCTCGCGTATTCGACCTCGTGGTGCCGCCGTTGGCAGCACTCAGTCACTCGCATCGGGCCCGGTTTCGTACATGCGCGTGTTCGATCGTTCGTGTGAAACGGTGGAATCAGCCGGTTCGCGACGCGGCGCGCAGATGGGCGTGCTGCGTTGCGATCATCCAGACATTGAAGAGTTCATTCACGCCAAAGACACCGGCGACTTAAAAAACTTCAACGTATCGGTGGCGATTAGAGATGTATTCATGAACGCTGTGGTCAATGACGACGTGATCCGTTTGACACATCTCGCCAAGCCCGGAGCAGCGCAAATGGCGGCGGGCGCATTTCAACTGGATTCAACCGAACGCGGGTTATGGGTCTACCGTGAGTTGCCCGCCCGGACACTGTGGGATCAGATCATGCGCTCCACGTATGACCATGCCGAGCCCGGCGTACTCTTTCTGGACCGCATTAATCGCGACAACAATTTGTCGTATTGCGAAACGATCAGTACTACCAATCCGTGCGCAGAGCAGCCGTTGCCGCCATACGGTTGCTGCTGCCTGGGTTCGATTAATCTCGCCCGATTTGTTACGCAGCCGTTTACAGAGAAAGCAAGTTTCGACGAAGCGGGATTTGCGCAGTTAGTGCGCGTCGCTATTCGCATGCTCGACAATGTATTAGATGTGACGGTCTGGCCACTTCCACAACAAAAGCAGGAGGCCGACAACAAACGGCGTGTGGGATTGGGATTCACCGCGCTGGGTGACGCGCTGGTGATGCTTAACTTGCGCTACGACACCGAGGCCGCGCGTGAAATGGCGCGCCGTATCTCGGAGCTGATGCGGGATACCGCGTACGCCGCCTCGGCTGAGCTTGCGAAAGAACGCGGGGCTTTTCCGTTGTTTAACGCTGACCTTTATTTGAGCGCGCCGACGTTCGCGTCTCGGCTGCCCGCCGATATCAAGGCGACCCTTCGTAAAACGGGTATTCGCAACTCTCATTTGTTATCGATTGCGCCAACGGGCACCATCAGTCTCGCGTTTGCCGACAATGCCAGCAACGGTATCGAGCCGCCCTTCAGCTGGAGCTATCTCCGCAAGAAGCGCATGCCTGACGGTGGCACCAAGGAATATTCGGTTGAGGATCACGCGTGGCGGCTGTTCCATCATTTGAGTGGCGAGGCTCGTAAGAGCGAACCACTGCCTCATGCATTTGTCACGGCGCTGGAAATGAGCGCGCATTCGCACGCTGCGATGGTGGCCGCAGTCGCGCCCTACATTGATACCGCCATCTCAAAAACCGTTAATGTTCCCGCAGACTATCCGTATCCGGAATTTCAGGATCTCTATCTCGACGCGTGGCGCTCGGGCCTGAAAGGGTTGGCAACGTATCGGCCCAATGCAGTGCTCGGCTCCGTGCTGAGCACGCATGAACCGGCAAAGGCGAGTGAGAGCCTTTCGGCGGGTGGCGTCAATCAGCGGCTTGCGCTTAAACGCCTACCTGCGCCTGTGCTCGCGTCACTTCGCTGGCCCGGCCGCCCTGAGTTACCCGGTGGCAATCAGTCCTGGACCTACATGATTCACCATCCGTTTGGTGATTTCGCGTTGTTCGTCGGTGAACTGGCCAGTGAAGAGTCTGGCAAATCACGTCCATTTGAAGTGTGGGTGAATGGTGCTGAGCAGCCACGTGGGCTGGGTGCGCTCGCCAAAACACTATCGATGGATATGCGCGCCAACGATGCTGCCTGGTTACAACTCAAGCTCGACACGCTTGCAACCGTTGCTGAGGAGCGTGCATTCGAGATGCCATTTCCCCCACACGGACAGATGCGTATGTTCCCCGGCGTCGTCGCGGCAACCGCTGCCGTGATTCGCTGGCGCTGCGACATGCTCAATGCGCTTTCCGACAAAGCGCAAGATGCGCCTACCCCGGTGATGGACGCCTTATTCAGTCGTGACGAACCCGAAACCGGTGCATCAGGCACGTTGGCGTGGACGGTGGACATCGATAACCCAGTGGCTGGCGAACGCTTCTCGCTGACGCTGAAGGAGGTCACCTTGCCTGATGGAGAAGGCAGCGTGACGACCCGCCCGTGTGCGCTCGGACTTTCCGGCAACTATCCTCGGGCGCTCGATGGCGTGGCGCGGCTTCTTTCGCTCGACATGCGCGTGATCGATCCAGCGTGGATCGGTATGAAACTGCGCAAATTGCTCAACTATGCAGAACCATTGGGGCAGTTCATGGCCTTCGTGCCGGGCCTGCCGCACGGCGAGCGTCGGCAGCAAATGTGGCCGTCTACGGTGGCTTACATGGCCCGCCTCATCATTCATCGTTACGCGATGTTGGGGATTCTTGACGAAACAGGCTTGCCGGTTCATGACATGGGTGTGCTCGACGCGCCGGATGCAGCTGGTGCCGTACACACGATGCCGGGTAAGCGCTGTCCAGAATGTGGCAATCCCACCATGATTCATCGTGACGGCTGCGATTTTTGTACGGCGTGTGGCTACGTTGGGCAATGCGGATGATCGTCGCCATCCCAATGAATCTTTTGCGTTCGTGTTCGGACGCTGAAAGGGCACTATGAAGTTTGACATCGCGATCATCGGTGGTGGCCCGGCCGGATTGTGCTTCGCCAGCGCACTTGCAAAAACTGAGCTCAGCGTTTTGGTGGTTGAGTGTCAGACGCACGACGCCATTGCCGATCCTGCATTTGACGGGCGCGAAATCGCGCTGACCCACCGATCCAAAACCATCATGGAGGAGCTCGGTCTCTGGCAAATGTTTGCCCCGGAAGCGATTTCGCCGCTACGCGATGCGAAAGTGCTAAATGGCGTGGCTTTGCAGGGAATGACCATCGAGCGAACCCATGGAAAGAAGGCCGAGCTCGGATATTTGGTTTCCAATCATCTTATTCGCAAGGCTGCATTCGACGTAGCGAAAACGCTGCCCAACGTTACGCTGCGAACGGGCGTGAAAGTCACTGAGCTAAATACCAACGCCACTGGCGGAAACCTCACGCTCAGTGACGGTTCGTCCATTGAATGTTCGCTAATCGTAGCGGCTGATAGCAGGTATTCCATGGCGCGCAGGGCGATGGGTATCGCGGCAAAAATGCACGACTATGGCAAGCAGATGATGTTCTGCGACATGGAGCACGATGAACCTCACCATCACGTCGCCTGGGAGTGGTTTGACTACGGTCAGAAGTTGGCGTTGCTGCCGATGAACGGCGACCGTTCGTCTATCGTTATTACACTTCCAGAAAGCGATATTCAGCGTTTACGCGTAATGGATCCGGAGTTGTTTAATGCCGAATTGGCGCAGCGGTTCGGACACCGCTTGGGCAAGATGCGCCTTGTAAGCACGCGGCATGCATATCCATTGGTCGCCGTCTACGCCAATCGATTCGTTGCGCAGCGTTTCGCGCTGATTGGCGACGCGGCGGTTGGAATGCATCCTGTCACCGCGCACGGCTTTAATCTGGGTTTGCGCAGCGCTGATGCTTTGGCGCGGAGCATCACAACGCAAGTAGGTCGCAACGCCGACATTGCGAACGCCGCTGTGCTCGCGTCATATGAGCGATCCCACAAACGCGCATCATTACCGTTGTTCGTCGCAACCCACGCGCTCGCGAAACTCTACACCGACGACTCAAGGCCCGCTCGCCGCATACGTGATTTTTGCCTTGCGGTTGGGCAACGCTTGCCACCCTTCAAAAGACTCGTCGCAGCAACCTTGACGGGCGCACGATGAGTCGAACCGCAGCGGTGCTGGAGCGACCGCAAACGCCCGGCGAAAAAATCGGCTGTCGGGCACACTGGATAAGCGATGATGCGCGGCACAGTCAAGGCGACGGCGCACGTAGGCAATGAAAACCCCGTTCACCATAGGCACGAAAGGCAGCGCGATCTCAGGTTTCAATTCACCTGGTGTCGGTCTCGACGAGCCGTTTGCGATGCTTGACGCTTGCCACGAGCGCGTGGAGCGCACGTTGCGCCTACTGGCTCGAATCGTTCCGCACGTGTCAGCGCATGGCATTGATTCGAAGGCGCGGAGCGCGGCGGTTGACGTGTTGCGCTATTTCGATATTGCGGCACCGTTGCATCACGGCGATGAGGAACTGCATGTCTTCCCGTTGCTGTTGCAACAGAATGACGCAGTAACGACTGGCTTGGTTAACCAGATGCAGAGCGATCATGAGCAGATGAGCGCACTTTGGGCTGCGTTACGAACGACGCTGGTCGAGATATCTGCTCATAACCCTGTCATGGGCGTCGAGTTCATCGTGACAGAAGCATTTGAGCAGCAAATCGCTGTGTTCGCGGCACTGTACGCTGGGCATCTCATAACCGAGTCCGAAATTTTGTTTCCCGCAGCGGCGCGGCTCAAAACTGAGCGCGCAATGCAGGAAATGAGTGACGACATGAAGCGCCGACGTACGACACTCTGACAGATTGAGTCACGCAACGTGCGCGAAAGAAGCAGGCCGCGCGGTAGTGCGTCTTCTATTTGTGCAAGACGACAGTCACCAGCACCGATGCATCTTCAAGTCCCAACAGACTGTGCTCAACGCCGCCCGCCAAATAGAGCATTTGTCCGGCGGTCAGCAGGGTGCTGCCGCCATCGTACGCAAACTCAATCTTTCCTTCAAGACATTGAACAGTGATCTCGCCAGGCACTTTATGCGCAGGCATCGACTTGCCCGCAGACAGCACCAGACGCATGACCTCAATTTCATTAGTTTTGAACAGCGCGGTGGTTCTGGCGGTGGCGAACGCATCGCCAAACGCGCCGACATCAATGAGCTGGCCGGAGTGAGCGTGAGGAAGAGCCATGCGTAAGTATGCGCCGTTTCGACTTCGATGTCATCTCCATGAAATGCTTGATTCGCGTCAATGTACAGCCCCACAAAACCGGTAACGTTGAACTGTTCAATTAACCAACATCAAACACAACAATGCAGACCAACCACGCGCTCGTTTGGATCGACCATCGCCATGCTCAGGTAGTTCACTTTGACCGCGAAAACGACCAAATCACCACTGTGACGTCGAAGCACGGCAACGAGCACCTGCACCACAAGGCGGACGCCGTCGGCGACGGCAACAGCAAATCACATCCTGATTATTTTATTGATGTCATGTCAGCCGTCGGGGAAAGCGCTGAAATCCTGCTCGTCGGGCCGGCTGACGCGAAGACGGAGTTCCACAAGTACGCTGATAGCCACCGCCCTGAATTTGCCAAGCGCATCGTCAAGGTGGAACCGATGGATCATGCCTCGGCGGGTCAACTGATTGATCACGCGCGGCACTTTTTTGCGATGCCTAAAGCACGGTTGGGCCCGCATCACCACGCATAGGTCGTGAGAACCGTCGGCTGATCGTTTGATTGCCGCACTACTTTGAACGCTGATATCAACGGAGTCTCAACGTGCGAGATGCCATGAAAATCACCTTTGCGGGTGCCGCCGATACCGTTACCGGGTCACGCCACTTTGTCGAAACGGGCGACCAGCGGATATTGCTCGACTGTGGCCTGTTTCAGGGCTTTAAGACGTTGCGACTGCGCAACTGGGCCCCGTTTCCGGTGTCGCCACGGGAAATTGATGCGGTTGTCCTGAGCCACGCTCATCTCGACCACAGCGGCTATCTGCCGGTGCTGGTGCGAGACGGGTTTCGCGGTCAGATTATTTGTACAAAGCCGACTCGCGATCTGGCTGAAGTCATGCTGCTGGATAGCGCGCATTTGCTTGAAGAGGAAGCGCGATACGCGAATCTCCACGACTTCAGCAAACATAAACCGGCGCTTCCGCTCTACACAACCGCCGACGTGCGCCGTTGCATGAAACAATTTGCGCCCATCGATTGGGGGCAACGACATCGCGTGGGCGCAGTGGATATTGAGCTGTCACGGGCGGGTCATTTGCTCGGCGCAGCAATCGTCACGCTGACGCATCGCAAGCGTCGCCTCGTCTTCAGCGGCGATTTGGGTCGCAAGGAAGACCTGCTCGTCGCACCTCCTGCGGCGATTCGTAGCGCTGATGTGCTGCTCGTTGAGTCAACCTACGGTAATCGCCTGCACCCTCGCGAATCAGTGTCCGACGTACTCGCGGCCATCATCCGCGATACCGCTGCGCGTGGCGGCACGGTGCTGATGCCTTCGTTTGCGGTGGGCCGTGCGCAGGCATTGCTGCTGTGCCTGGTTCGTCTGAAAAAGGCGGGGTCTATTCCTGATCTTCCGGTGTTTCTTGATAGTCCGATGGCGACAAAGGCCACACTCATTCATCGCGAACACGCGGATGAATTGCGCATCAGTCAGGCCGAGATGCAGGCGATTTGCAAGAGTGCGAAATTCGTCGGAAAGCCCGAAGAGTCGCAAAAAATTTCCATGCTCAATTACCCCTCGATCATCATCGCGGGCAGCGGCATGGCCACTGGCGGCCGCATCCTGCATCACTTGAAATCGTACGGGCCGGATCCACGAAATCACATCGTTTTTCCGGGTTTTCAGGTGCCGGGTACGCGCGGTGCAAAACTACTCGCGGGAGATCGTGAATCAAAAATTCACGGCCAATACGTCAAGATAAACGCGCAAATCAGTCAAATCGAAGGCTTTTCCGGACATGCAGACGCCGACGAGTTGATGCGGTGGTTATCGCAATTTCGCAATCCACCGAAACAAACCTTCGTAGTTCACGGTGAACGCGATGCGGCCGATGCGCTACGTCTGCGCGTGCACGATCAGCTCGGCTGGGCGGTCAATACAGTGGAGCAATTGCAGTCGGTTTTGGTTTAACGCGAGAGCTTGGACTTGATCGCGTAAGACTGAAAAAAGAAAGACTATGATCGCCTGTTCAGCAGGGCCGACGCGACCGGCAACCAGTTACGCGCGACCAGCCAAACTTTCGCGCCGCGCTTGACAAAACCGAGGGCTCGCCTTGGGCCGATCAGCAACAGCGTCGCCCCGAAAGCGCCGATCACAATCGGATTACTCACCACGCTGCGAACTGCGGCCACTCGTGCATCTACCACTGACGCGGCGCGAAACACAGGGGCCAATTCTTGTGCGAGTTGTAGTCGCTGCTCAGACACGGCGAGCAGCAATCGTTCTCGCCGCGCCAACAACTCAGCTGCGCGGATGTTTGCTTTCACGACGGTTCGACCGATGTGCCTTCGCGATCTTTGCGAAGTTCCTGCAAGCTGGCGGCAAACAGCGGCGGCTTCGCGGCGTAACGCATGACGAGCATTCGCCAGAGCACCATCGCGACCAACGCGAATGCCGCCCCCAAACCGAGAATGGCCGATAGGCGATATGAATCCCAAAAAAACGCCACGATAAATACTACGACCAGAATGATGGCGACGCCTGCGCAGAAGAGCGCTGCGATCGCCAGCAGAGCAAACCCGGCAATGCGAAGCCATTCCTCTTCAAATTCTGTCGACAGCAATTGAAGCCGCGTCTGGACGATAGCGAGGAAAGACCCGCCCAGATTTTGCAGCGCACGAAGCAGATTCCCAGCAATGCCCGCCGGGGCGTCGCCGTCCGCAGACATGACTAGCGGCGACCGATCAGTACGCCGATGGCGAGGCCGATGGCTGCGCCGACGCCAATGGCTTGCCACGGGTTATCGTGGACGTAATCGTCCGTGGCCCGTGCTGCCTGCTTGGCTTTGAGCCGGGCAGCGTCCTGAATTTGTTCGAGTTCATCGCGCGCCACTCTGAGACTATGCTCCAGTTTTTTTCTGGCAGCGGAGTAGCCGGCTTCAGTATTGGTGGATGTGACCCGTAGCAACTCTTCCGCGCCGTCAACGACCGCCTGAAAATCATGCGTCAATTTGTCTTTGGCGGCGTTGAGGCCTTCTATCGTATCCATAGCAATTGTCCTTTCAAGTGAATCAGTTGCGTTAGCAGGGTTAGTCTACTCGCAGTGCGAAAAATCGTGTTGCGCTGCGTCAAGGGTGACCAGAAAACGTGTGTCCGTCTGTACGACGAAGAGCGCGAGATCAGTAGAGCTTGCGAAAGAGTGCTGGGCCGATTCCTTGTAGCGGTCCCAGTGGATTACGTTCCTCTTCAAATTTGCGAATGTTCGGCTGCCCGCTCCACACTTTGTAAACGACGACGTTTTCGTCAAGTACGATGACGGCGTTAAAGCGCCAGCCCGTCACGCTCGTTTCTTGCCGAAAACCGAGCACGTCAAGCCAAAAACTGCCGATGCGCTCGCGCTCAGTGTGCGTTTGCTCAATCTCTAGACCCGTACATTTTTGTCGTTTGATCAGACAGGCGCGCAGGCCGTCGTCGAGCATTCCCGGATCGAGCAACGGCACATTGGCCAACCGGCGCATTAAATCGGTGTGATTGAGCGACACGATGTTCGGCGTGACGTCGGCGCTAATGGCCATTGCATTTAGCTCGTCACTAGTGGTGTGCTGGACGATGATTCGGTCAAACGTTGCTTTCGCCTCGGCATAGTCTTGCCACGGCATTTTTACTTCGGACTTTGACGTGGGTAACAAGGATGCGCAACCGGATAAGGCGCTAAAAGTGGCGAGCGTGATCAAACCGTACGCGGCGCGGCTAAACCATGTAACTGCACGTTTCCGATCAAATTGAAATGAACCGCTTAGTAGCGCTAATCGCATGACTTTTTTGCCCCTTTCCTATCAAGCAAAATGGCGCAGCGCAGCGTGCAAGTTGGTCGCGACGCTGCGCTATCGAACAGGAAGCTTAGGCGCACTGACTTGCTGAACGTTTGCGCTAGGTCAACGCGCCGCGAGGTTGCAACGCGCATGCTTCTCCCATCGCCGATCCGCACGGTGTTCTTGCGCAATATGCAGTTCAGGCAAACGAATTTCAGCGTCAATTGGAGAATTCTCATGAGCTACAAAACCATTCTCGTCCACGTAGATAACAGTGACCGTGCACTGGAGCGCATTCGCATCGCCATCGAATTGGCGCAAACATTTGATGCTCATCTGGTGGGACTGGCAACGGTGGGCATGATCGCGCTTGCGAACACGTACGGCCTTGATGGCACGCCCAGCTACATGGCCGAGGCGATGGACGACATGGAAAAACTGGCGGCCACCGCCGCAGAGCGATTTGTGGCGAAGGCGAAGGCTGCTGGTCTGCCGTCCTATGAGAGCCGCGTGCATCGCGGTGATCCCGCGTATCACGTGTGCACCGACGCGCGCTATGCCGATTTGGTTGTGATTGGCCAAAACGAACCTGGGCAATCAACTGCGTCAACGCCCGCTGATTTGCCGCAGAGCGTGATGTTGGGCTGCGGTCGCCCCGTGTTGATCATTCCCTACGCCGGTCACTTTCGAACGCTGGGGCGTCGAGCGATGTTTTTGTGGAACGCCAGTCGTGAGTCAGCGCGCGCCGCAACCGACGCGCTGCCATTCTTTGCGCGTGCTGACGAAGTTCGCGTGAGCGTGTTTGACGCCAAAGCCAATATGGGAGGTCATGGCGATGAGCCTGGCACCGACGTTGCCACGTACCTGGCGCGGCAAGGCGTGAAGGTCACGGTGAATCGCGACACCAGCAGCGGCGATGTGGGTTCATCCGTGTTGTCTCGGGCCAATGATTTTGACGCCGACCTCATAGTGATGGGCGGCTACGGGCATACGCGCATGCGCGAATGGGTGCTGGGCGGGGTGTCAAAAACGTTGCTGGAACACATGACGGTGCCGGTGCTGATGTCGCATTGATGTCTGAGTAAGGTCGCGTTCAAATAGGGTTGCGTGCCCTCAATGCGATGTCTAAAACAATACATCTTTTTGTTGGAATTGCCATTTTATACGGCATGGCGGCTGTTTTTAGCTATTGTTGACTTATTGATAAATCGCCATCTAGCCCCTGATTGAACAACGTTTCAACGAAAAGCTAATGCGCAAAATCAGAACGTCCGATGCGCACGATACCGTGCTTGACCCAACCAGATCGGGTTTGATCTGCACTCGTCAGGCAGAACGGACAGCGTCAACACGATAATACGGAGGAATTATTAGTGGCTTTCCGGAAGTTCTCGTTTGACAGATGCTCAACCGCCGCGCGGTTCAAATCCCCCACGCGGTGCCAATCCACTTCGCGTTCTGATCGTTGATGACGAGGAAGACATACGTGATTTGCTCGCGACATATCTCGGCAAACAGGGCATTGAGGTGTTTGAAGCCAGCTCAGAGGCCGAGTTGCGCGCCATCATGATTGCGCATGCGCCGGATGTGGTGCTGCTTGACGTGAACCTCGGGATGGAGGACGGTTTCGCCATCGCTCGCCGATTGCGCGTCGACTGGTCTGGCGGCCTGCTCATGGTGACAGGGCGTGGCGACACGGTGGATCGTGTTGTCGGGCTCGAAATCGGTGCCGACGACTACGTGACCAAACCATTCGAACTGCGCGAATTGTTGGCACGCGTGCGCAGCGTTGGGCGCAGGACCGTTGCCCAACTTGAACCTTCGCCTGTCGCAACCGATTCATCGGAATCGCGGCGCTTTCATGGTTTCATGCTCGACGTCGAACGACGCAAACTGACCGCTGCGAACGGCGACGAAATCGCCTTGACCACGGGCGAGTTCGCACTCCTGACCGCGCTGGTCGAGAAGCCGGGCCACCTTTTAAGTCGCGATGATTTGCTGCGGCGCACTCACGGGCGCGACGCAGGACCGTTTGATCGTACGATCGACGTACAGATCGGGCGTCTGCGCAAGAAGCTTGGTGACGATGGCAAGGATCCGCGCATCATCAAATCGATCCGTGGCGCAGGCTACGTACTCGTGACAGCCTGAGGATCTAAGAGAACATCATGGTCACGCGCAGCGAAGACGCATTCAAGCTTTTGTTCCACGCAGCGCCCGACGCAATTTTGGTGGTCGACAGCAGTGGGCGTATACGGCTGAACAACACCGAAGCAGAGCGCCTGCTCGATGCTGCGCCCGGAGAATTGCGCGGCCTGTCGGTCGAGCGTCTGGTGCCTGTTACCACGCGGCGTCATCACGCAAAGCTGCGCGAAGGGTTTCAGACACAAGCTGAGCGGCGACCGATGGGAATGGGATTGGCGCTCAAAGCGGTCAAGCTAAGCGGGCATGAGTTTCCAGTTGAAATCTCGCTCGCCCCCACCCATAGCGGCGATTTCGACGAAGTCATTGTCATCATGCGTGATGTCAGTGAACGCTTGAACGCGCGCCGAACGGAACGCGAACTGGTGCGTGCCAATGCGCTCGCTCGCGTGAGCCAGCTGGCGTTGCGCGAGCGAGACTTTGATACCGTCGGCAAGCATGCCGTCGAATGTGCGCTCCTACCGTTGGCGGCCGATATGGTTGCCATAT